>JANMPL010000294.1:0-10865 GCA_031369845.1 Chloroflexota bacterium | reverse complement strand
CGGCCGCGGCCTCGAGGACGCGTTCCCGCGTCGTCACGCTGATGTTGCTTCCCGGTCGGTCCCGGGACCGGGCGGATCAGCTCGGAGCCTCTTGCAAGGCCTCACCCGAGCGACCATGAGGGGAACTAACTCGCGTTACTGACGCGTATTAGTGACGCGTATTAGCACTCCGAAACGCAGGCTTCCGTCAACCCTTTTGCAAGGTTGCTTCGCCCTTGATCGGCAGTCCGAGCTGGGCGGCGAAGCGGGCCGCGATGAGCTGCGAGGTGACGATATCGGCGCGGCCTTCACGCAGCCCCGCCAGGGGCTGGCGGCCGGTCGTAACCAGGCCATGGAACGCCAGTAGCTCCTCCTCGAATGCTTCGACGACGGAGACGTAGCGGCGGTCACGCCGGGCATCGCCCTCGAGCTCTGTGATCCGCAGCTGGGTCGGGGCGTGGAGGAGGTACGGTGAAGGAAACTCGAGCTCGATGGTCGCCGCCTCGTAGACGACGCGGACTGCCTCGCGGTAGGCGGCGTAGTCCGGCAGGAAGTGCCAGCGGACGGCGAACCGGCCTTCGTTCTCCAGGCGTCCGGCGATCGCGACCGACGGCGGCCACCGCCCGGCCGGCCAGGTATCGACCAGGTCAATGCCGATCGGGTCGCTCGCGAAGGCCCGGATCAGCGCCAGGTCGTGGACGATGCTGCCAAGGACGATGTCTGAGTACAGGCGGGCGACATCCCCGGACGGACCGGCGGCCAGATTGCGCAGGCGGTCCGCCTCGGCGCGGATCGAGTCGAGCATCGCGGCCGGCACGTCGGTCGGGGGCGGTAGGAGCCGGGCATGACTCAGCTGGCGCTCGTCGCTCGGGTGCAGGACGGTGACCTCGATCGATCGCACCGGGCCGAAGCGGACAGTTGGGCCATCGCCCCCCTCGTGCCCGGTGCCGCGGGCGGTAGCGATGCCGCGAACCACCGCCGGGTCGTAGAGCTTCATGTAGCCGAGCTGGAGTTTCCGGGAGGGGTCCGTGGCGAGACGTTCGGCGATTGCATCGGCCTCGGCGAGGGTCCAGGCGAGCGGTTTCTCGGCGAACACCGACCAGCCCCGGTCGAGTCCGGCCAGCACGGCCGAGCCGTGGGAGCCAGATGTGAGGACGAGCATGCCGTCGATTCCGTCGGCGCTGAGCAGGCCATCGAGTCCGTTGAAGCGCATGCGCTCCGGCACCCGATATCGGTCGCCGATCGCGGCGACGAGGCTCGGTGACAGGTCGGCGATCGCGCCGATCGAGAAATGATCGGCAAGTCGATCCAGGAGGGGCAAGTGGACGGCCTGGGCAACGGCGCCGAGGCCAAGAATGGCGACGCGAACTTGCTCGGGTGGGTCGGTGGACTCGGCGGGGGAGGCCATCGCCGCGGAGTATATCGGCTGCCCACGCCCGGCCCGGGTCGGCGCCCGGCGATCGTCGATTCGGCGGCGGGACGGACGACGGGCGATGCCGTAGGCTGGCCGCGATGTCCGACGACGCCGAGCCGAACGCAGGACCTGCGGAGCCCGCCAAACCCACGACCAAGCCTCGACCGCGAGCCAAGCCCAAGGCCGCGCTCGACCAAGCTCACCCGCCGGATTCGTCGGATGCCGCGCCGCGCAAGCATCCCGTGCTCGGCGCGGCATTCGGCAGCGATTGGTGGCAGCGTGGCGTCGTCTACCAGGTCTACCCGCGCTCCTTCGCGGACTCGAACGGCGACGGGATCGGCGATCTGCCCGGGCTGATCGAGAAGCTCGACTATCTCAACGATGGCACTGAGCGATCGCTCGGCGTCGACGCGATCTGGCTGTCGCCGATCCATCCGTCGCCGGGCTTCGACGTCGGCTACGACGTGTCCGATCACGACGCGATCGACCCGGTGTTCGGCACACGCGACGACTTCGACCGGCTGGTCGCGGAGGCTCATCGACGGGGCATCCGGGTCATGCTCGACCTCGTCATGAACCATTCCAGCTCCGCCCATCGTTGGTTCGAGGAATCGCGCCACGATCCGAGCGGTCCATGCGCTGACTTCTATCTATGGCGCGACGCGAAACCCGGTCTCCTCGGCCGGTTCGGCCGAACGGCCCCGAACAACTGGCGCTCGTTCTTCGGCGGATCGGCATGGACGTGGGACGACGTCCGGGGCCAGTTCTACATGCACACATTCCTGCCGGAGCAGCCCGACCTGAACTGGCGCAATCCCGCCGTCCGCGAGGCGATGTTGACGATGGTTCGCGGTTGGCTCGATCGGGGCGTCGACGGCTTCCGACTCGACGTTTTCAATGCCTTCTTCAAGCACGCCGAGATGCTGTCAAACCCGCGGCGCATGCGGGGTCGCCGGCCGTACGACCGCCAGGTCCATCGCTACGACAAGGATCAGCCGGAGCTCGTCGAGTTCCTAGCCGAGTTCCGGGCGCTGCTCGACTCGTACCCGGAGCGTATGAGCGTGGGCGAACTATTTGCCTCGGACCCGATGGGTGCGGTCCGTTTGAGCGCGCCACGCCACATGGTGTTCGACTGGGGGCTCACCGGGCAGCCGTGGCGAGCAAAGGGGTTTGCCGCGGCCGGCGATGAGCACGAGCGGATGTTTGGATCGGACGGCTGGCCAACCCTCGTCATGTCGAATCACGATCAGCCGCGACAGGCGAGCCGTCTCGCGCCGGGCGCGGACGCCGCGACGAGCGACGCGGTGGCGCGCGCGGCCGGCACCCTGATCCTGACGTTGCGTGGAACGCCGTTCATCTATTACGGCGAGGAGATCGGGGCGCGCGACGTCCCCGTGCCATGGGAGGAGATCATCGACCCACCCGCGAAGCGCGGCGGACGGCTCGTTCGGCGTCTCATCCCGTGGTGGAACCGCGACCAGGCCCGCTCGCCGATGCCGTGGGGCGGCGGCCCGAACGGCGGGTTCTCGGCCGGCCGGCCATGGCTCCGGATGGCACCGGACGCCGAGACCCGAACGGTGGCGAGCCAGGAGGCTGATCCATCATCCGTCCTGAACATCTACCGAAGGCTCCTCTGGTTGCGGCGTCGGCACCCAGCCCTCCAGGTGGGCGCCTACCGCCGGCTTCCCGGCCGATCTGACGACGTCTTCGCTTTCGAGCGGTCGACCGACGGTGAGACGATCATCGTCGCGGTGAATTTCTCGGCGAATCCGCGAAGCCTCCGGATCCGGACCGCGAAGCGATGGAGGACCCTGTTCGATACGCACGAGCCCGCCCAGACGGTGCTCGTGGGCGGCGACGAGTTGACGCTGCGCCCCTACGAAGCCGTGATCCTCAACGCCGGCTGAGCAGGGTCCTGCTCCGCCCCGCCGTTTGGCCGCTGGTCGTGCGGTGCGGCGCTGATACGATAGGCACACCCACCACGCGATCCGGAGGAGCCCGTGCCGCTCGAGTTTCTGAAGCGAAAGAGCGCGCCCGACCCGACCCCGGCGCCGGCGAGGCCGACGACGCCGTCGATCACGCTGCCCGAAGAAGTCATCGCTCAGGAGTACCAGCTCAAGCTCTACTACGCCGGCAAGAGCAGCGAGGGCGTCCGGATGCGGACCGGCCCGAACGCCATGGCGGAGCTGCCATCGATGCTTCACGGGCTCGCCAAGAGCGAGATCGAGCTGGTCGAACCGCTGCCGATCGAGTTCAGCCAGGCGACCCCGGTGATCAGCCGGCCCTCAGAGGCGATGCAGTGGCTGAATGCCCATCACGTCCACTCCCCGGTGACTCGGCACGCGCTCGTCGTCCTTGAGTCGATCGACGCGATCGATCTCGCATTCGACACGTTCGTTTGCGCGCTCCTCGACGGTGAGGTCGACACCTCGGGCTACCCCGAGTACAGCGCCGTGGTCGGCGGCGTCGCGTCGCACTGGGATGAATCGACGGGCGACATGATCGTACGGGCGGTCGTCGGTTGGGGTGGCAAGGGAGTTCGGGGCGACACGGATCGAATCGGTGCCAAGCTCGTGTCCGGGATCCTCACCAATGTGCTGGCGAACCAATTCGCTCTCGGCCTGACCGCGATCGAGCGACCCGTGCCGGCTGCGGGTCGGGGCGGACTCGTATGTGCTCATTGCGGGTTTGCCTCCGCTCACGATCGGGCGTTCTACTGCCCGAAGTGCGGGATGCGGCTGCTCCGCGGCTGAGCACGATAGCCACCTGGATGCCGATCTACGACTACACCTGCTCGAATTGCCGGAAGGTCACGGAGGTCATCCACGGGATCAATGAGCCCGGCCCCAAGTTCTGTCCCGAATGCGGCGCCGAGGGCACGATGACGAAGAAATTCGTCGCTCCCACGATCCACTTCAAGGGCAGCGGCTGGGCGAAAAAGGATCGATCGACCGCCCGTTCGTCGAAGGCGAAGGCCGACGGCGCTACCACCGCGGGCGACTCGAAGAAGTCGACCGATGGTTCCGGCGGCGATACCGCCTCCGACTCCGGCTCGACGGACTCGACGGGAACCGAGGCGAAGAAAGCCGACGCAGGGACCTCGCCTGAGTCGGGCGACTCGAAGGGAACCTCGACCTCGTCATCCGGCCCGTCCTCCAGCTCGTCCGACTGAGGCGACCGATGGCCGGTGCCGCAACCGACTGGATCACCCTCGCGGAGGCCTCCGAGATCCTCGCCGCGGCGAACATCGACTTCCGGCCGGCGACGATCGGTGGCTGGGCGCGGGCGGGCAAGCTCCAGAGCATCAAGCTCGGTGGACGCCGGTTCGTCCGGCGCGGCGAAGTCCGGGCGCTCGTGGCCGCGCCGCGGAGGGTCCGGGCCGAGGACCTGCAACCGTCGCTGTTCGAGGACCTCCGACGCTGACCGGTGTGCCGCCCGGTCGGACGACACCGCCGGCCTGGGTGGAGCGTCTCGAGAAGCTCGCCCTGCCGATCTTCGGGAGCGGCCGCGTCGTCAGAGCCCGGGCCGTGTTCGACCGCTACAACGCCCACGGTGGCGGCCTGCTCGCCGCCGGCATCGCCTACAACACGCTCTTCGCGATCATCCCGTTGGCGCTCTTCGGTGGCGCGGTGCTCGGGTTCTTCGTGACGGACCCGACTGGCCTCGCCAAGGTCAGGTCCGCCCTGATCGAATGGGCGCCACCCCTGGCGAGTGTCCTCGACGAGATCCTCGGTGGGCTCGCGACTGCTTCTCCATCGCTCTCGATCATCGGGCTGGTCGGGATGGCCTGGGGCGCCACGCGGCTCTTCGCGTCGCTCGAGATGGGCATCGGAGCGATGTTCGCGGAAGCACCGCAGCGCGGGATCGTCTCGCGGACCATCCGGCGGGTAGCCTCGGTGCTGGTCGTGGCGGGCATCGTCATCGCGGTCTTTCTGTCGACCTCCGTCGCGTCATTCGTCTCGGAGCTGGGACTGATCGGAGGTGACGCCGGGGTCCTCGTTCTCGTCCTGCTGCTCGGGCTGCCGATCGTCCTCAGCTCCCTTGCCCTCGCGATCGTCTACCGGGTGCTGCCGCCCGTCCGACCGCGACGTTCTGCCTTCCTGCCACCGGCGGTGACAATTGGCGTCGGCCTGGTGGTCCTGACCCGGGTGTTCGCAGTTGTCGCGCCGCGGGCCCTCGGGGCGAATTTCGTGTACGGGACGCTGGGGGCGATCTTCGTCGCGCTGGCGTGGCTCGGGCTGACCTATTCGATGATCCTCATCGGGGCGGCCTGGGTCCGGGAGCGGATGCTGGCGATCGAGGAGACGGCTTCCGTCGCCTGAGGCGACCGAGTTGCCGGGTCAGGCGCCCTGGCGGGAACCGCAGCGGCGACAGAACCGCGCGGTCGCGGAGAGCGAAAGGCCGCAGCTGCTGCATGACTGGACGCCACCGCCGGGCGTGCCCGACGGACTTGCGACGACGTCACGCGCCGACGCCGCCCAGAGCGCCTCATTGGCCGCCGAGCTTGACGCGCCGCGAGTCGCCAGGAGCGAGGCGTTTGGTGGAGCGACGGGCCATTGGGGATCGCTCGGCCACTGCGGCTCGGCTGGGGTCGGTGGGGCCGGGACCGGCGTTGTCGCTGCGACCGCCGGGAAACCTTCGTCCACGTGCGGGTGGCCGTTCGTCGGTACGGCCGGGGCTTCAGGAGCGACGATGCGCCATGTCGGCTGCTCGACGCGGTCGGCGCGGACGGGCTCGGGGGTCGGCGGGGTTGGCTGCGACGCCGGTTCGACGGGCGCTGTGGCGGCGACTTCGACGGGAGCCTCGGCGGCGACTTCGACGGGAGTCTCTGCCGCGACTTCCTCGGGCGCCACCGCGGCGACCTCAGGGTGAGCCGCTTCGACCGGCGCGGCGGCCTCGACCGGCTCGGGCTCGGACTCCTCGACCTTCGCCGCGACTTCGAACGCCGCGACCGGCTCGAGCTCGGATTCTGGCGCGGCCGGTACTTCCGGCTCAGGTGCGGCGGCCACGATCTCCGGCTCGACCCAGACGGGCTCGGCGCGTAAAGCGTCGACCGGCTCGGCGGCTACCTGCTCAGTCGGCGTGACCTCCAACGGCTCCGCCGTGACTGCGGCTTCGTAGGCCGCCAGCTCGGCATCGATGTTCTGTCCGGGTCGGAACTTGGAGAGCAGCGCCGCAGTCCGGCGGGCCGCTGCCGCGGCTCGGTCATCGACGCCTGCCGGAAGCTCGTCCGGGATGGGCTCGGCGGCGACCTCGATCGGCCATTCCTCGACCTCGGCGGCCGATTCGGCGACCGGGTCAGCCGCGACGAGCTCGGCTTCGGCCTTGAACACCGGGGTCTCGATCTCGCGCTCCGCCTTGAACACCGGGGCTTCGGCGTCGACCTCGGCCTTGAACACCGGGGCTTCGGCGTCGCCCTCGGGCCCTTCGGCCTCGGCCTCAAACGATGCGGCGTCGTCTGCAGCCGCTGCGGTCTCGAACGTTTCGGGGACCTCGAGCCCGGGCTCGGTCGCGATCGGCCACGCTCCGGCCGCTTCGACCGGGGGCGCTACGACCTCGACCGGCGGCGGGGCGGCGTCGGGGGTCTGCGGCTCCGAGATCCGCGCCAACCGGTTGATCGCGAGGATTTCGTCGAGATCCGGCGGCGGCGCGAGCACATCGGGCGCGTCCTTGGCCAGGTCGGACACCGGCCAGGCCGAGGCGTCGACATGAAGCGACTCGGCCGACATGTTCGGGGCCAGGTCCGGGAACGGTGCCGGCATGATCTCGTGACCGAGGTGCGGCGCGCACGTCAGGCAGCGACCCTCGGCCTGGTTCCAGCAGTTGGCGCACGTGTACTGGCGACACGTCATGCAGAAGTTGAAGGTTGCGTGGAACGCGTCGAGCTGGTGCGAGGTCACCTCGCGCTCTTCGTCGCTCCGAGCAGCCGCCATCGCCTCGTCCATCGACGAGTCGTCGCTGAGGACGTAGTTCTTCAGGCCCTTCGAGAGGGTCTTGAACCGACCGAGCTTCTTTGTCCTCGGAGGCGCAGCCGACTCGAACGTGTAGCGCGTGCCACAACGTTCGCAGAAGGACTCGGTGAGAATCTCGGGCATCGTGCCCCCGGTACGCGTTAGACACGTCGGTGCGGAACGGACCGACCGAACGGGGCAACACTATATCGCAGCCGTCCGCACCGGCCCCAACCGCAGGTACCACGATTCCGGGACGATGGTCCCCCGATGGGACTACGCGTCGCGGCTCGGGACTGGCGAGACTGTTAGAGTCGCCACCGATCATGGGACCCCTGGCCGCCCTCGAGCGGTTCTTCGAGCGCCTATTCGAACGGCAGACCGCGCGGCTCTTCCGAACGAAGCTCCAGCCGATCCAGCTGCAGCGGCGGGTGGAGCGGGCGATGGAGTCTGAGCGAGTCCGCGACGGCGACCGGACGCTCGTCCCGAATCGCTACGCCATCCACCTCGCCCCGCCCGACCTGACCGCCCTGCGCGAGAACCACCCCTCCCTCGCGGCCGATCTCGCAGACGCCGCTCTCGGCTTCGCCCGCGGCCACGGTTACCACCTCGCCGACCGACCGACGGTTTCGCTCATCGCCGATGCGACCGTCGAGGCGGGTGACGTCAGGGTCGCGGCGGGCCTCGATTCGGAGGCCGCGCCGCGACCCAGCAAAGGTCCGGGCGACGGCGACGAGGCCCGCGCCGGCGCAACGCGCGACGACGACGCGGACGCGAGGCCCCGGGTCGATCACACCGCGGTCTTCGTTGTCCCCGCCGTCGAGTCGCCGCGAGCCACCCTACGCGAGATCAGGCCGGACGGCTCGACCCAATCCTTCGTTGTCGACGGCCGCCCGCTGACGATCGGTCGCGGCCCCGACAACGGGCTCGTCCTCCAGGACAGCCGGGCGTCGCGCCACCACGCCCGGATCTACGGCCGCCAGGGAGCGCTGCTCCTGGCCGATCTCGGGAGCACGAACGGATCGTGGGTCAACGACCGCCGAATCCAGGAGATCGCGCTCGGCGAGGGCGACCAGATCCGCATCGGTGACACCGTCCTCGTCGTCGAGTCGGTCGAGGAGGCCTGATGGACGGCTTCACCGTCACGATCTGGGTCGTCCGGCTGCTGTTCCTCGCGCTGCTCTACCTGTTCCTCTTCGGGATCGCCCGGGCACTCCTCCGCGACTTGAGCGCGGCCTCGCGCGAGCCCACGACGGAGCTTGGCCGGCTCGTCGTCGTCGCCTCGCCCGCGGGTGAGCCTCCGGCGGGGAGCACCCTTGCCCTTGACGCGATCACGACCCTCGGCCGCGACGTCAACAACGCGATCGTCGTCGACGACCAGTTCGCATCCGCGCAGCACGCCGTCCTGACGTTCCGCGGCCGAACCTGGTACGTCGAGGACCTCAACAGCACGAACGGCACCTTCGTCAACGGGCAGCCCGTGGATGGCGTGGTACCAATCGGCTATGGGGACGAGGTCCAGCTCGGCCAGGTCCGCTTCAGACTCGAGCGACCGCGCCGGTGACGCCGAGCGCTCAACCGCTGCCCCGAATCCTTGGCCAGATCAAGCCCCGGCCACGATGGCGCGAGGCGCGTCTGCTCGCGATCGTGGGGGCGGCGGTCCTGGCCGGCAGTGTCTCGCTCGAGCTGGCGCGGCGGAGCGATGAGACGGCGGCGACGGCCGGGTTCTCGCCGGCCGAGCCGTTCCATCTCGCGGTCTATCTCGGCGTCCTCGTGGCGGCGCATCTTGCCCAGGTCCTGACCGGGCGACGAACCGACCAGGTATTGCTCCCCGCCGTCGGCCTGCTCGGCGGCATCAGCCTGCTGCTCATGGAGCGTCTGCCACAGGACCTCGTCGTCCAGCGCTTCTTTGGCGCCGAGCTTGGCCTTGCCGACGTCCAGCTCGTCTGGCTCGTCCTGTCGATCAGCATCGCGACAACGCTCTCGATCGTCGTCCGATCGGACCGCTGGCTGCGCCTCTACAAGTACACGTGGGCAGCCGCCGGTGTCGCCCTCCTGCTGCTGACGTTCGTCCTGGGCACGGAGATCAACGGCCAGCGCCTCACGTTGTCGTTCGGTCCGATCAGTGGCCAGCCTTCGGAGCTGCTGAAGGTGATCCTCGTCGTGTTCCTCGCGGGCTATCTCTCGGAGAACCGTTCCCTGCTCGTCGAGGAATCCACCCGGATTGGGCCGATCGCCATTCCGCCGCTGCCCTACCTCGCGCCGATGGTCGCGATGTGGGCCATCGCCCTCGGCATCGTCGTCGTCCAGCGCGATCTCGGCGCCGCGCTGCTGTTCTTCGCCGTGTTCCTTCTGCTCCTTTACACCGCGACCGCCCGGCCCGGCTACGTCGTGCTGGGCGTGCTCCTGTTCCTCGCGGGGGCGTTCGTCATGTACCAGCTCGTCTCGCACGTCCAGACGCGCGTGGACATCTGGATCGACCCGTGGAAGGACCCGGCCGTGACCGGCTATCAGGTCATCCAGGCGCTCTACGCATTCGCCCGGGGCGGCCTCGTCGGCAGCGGGCTTGGCGGCGGCATACCGACGACGATCCCGGCCGTGGAGACCGACTTTCCCTTCGCCGCGCTTGGCGAGGAGCTCGGGCTTGTCGGGATCATGGCGATCCTCGGGCTCTATCTCGTCGTGATCGAGCGCGGCCTGCGGATCGGGGCAGCGGCACGGGACGACTTCCGGTCGCTGCTCTCGACCGGGCTTGCCCTCGTCATCGGCGTCCAGGCGTTCATCATTGCCGCGGGGAATCTCAAACTCATCCCGCTGACTGGCATCACGCTGCCGTTCATCAGCTATGGCGGCTCTTCCATGCTTGTCAACGGGATCGTCGTCGGGCTCCTCCTGGCGCTGTCGGACAAGGGCGTCGAGCCGCCGCCCGCGCCGAAGCCGCCCGGACGGTTGGCGCGGCTGACGAGGCGAGGAGCCTGATGGCGCAGCGCTCCGTCGCTCGCAGCATCGCCCACGTCGGACTCGCGCTGACGCTCGCCTTCGGCGTGCTGGCGGCGGGAGCCGGCTACTGGCAGGTCGTCCGCTCCGAGGAGCTGTCGAGGGCGCCGGAGAACCCTGCGGTCGCCGTCGCCGCCGCGAGCGTCGTCCGGGGCGAGATCATCGATCGTCACGGGAACGTCCTGGCGACGAACGCCAAGTACTCAAAGGGCGGGTCGTACCGCGTCTACCTCGATCGGTCCATCGCGCCGGTCGTGGGCTACGCGAGCCGCCAACACGGCAGCGCCGGCCTCGAGCTCTCCTTCGGAGCCGAGCTGACGGGCCTGAGCGATTCCGACCCGATCCGTAACGCCCTGCGGAAGTTCCAGGCCGACCCCTACGACCCGCAGACGCTGACCCTCTCGCTCTCGCTGACGCTTCAGCGGGCCGCGATCCGCGGCCTGGGCGCGGACAGTGGCGCGGTCGTCATGCTCGACCCGCGGAGTGGCGAGGTGCTCGCCCTCGCCTCGACCCCGTTCTACGAC
>JANMPL010000273.1:0-6433 GCA_031369845.1 Chloroflexota bacterium | reverse complement strand
CCGAAGCCCATGATCCGGGTGACCTTGCCGAGGTACAGCGCACCGACCTCGACTTCGCGAGTCAGCGACTCGATCCACTGGATCGCCTTGCGCGAGTTCTCGCCGGAAACGGCCGCGATCTCGACCGTGCCGTCGTCCTCGACGTTGATCTCAGTGGAGGTTTCTTCCTGGATCTTGCGGATCATCGATCCACCCTTGCCGATGATCTCGCGGATCTTCTCGGGGTTGATCTTGATCGTGATGATCCGAGGGGCGAAGTCGCTCATATCCGAGCGGGCTTCGGGCATGACCTCGGCCATCTTGTCGAGGATCGTCAGGCGTGCCGCGAGAGCCTGCTTCAGGCCTTCGCGGATGATCGCCTCGCTGATGCCCTGGACCTTGATGTCCATCTGCAGGGCGGTGACGCCGTCCCGCGTGCCGGTCACCTTGAAGTCCATGTCACCGATCGAGTCTTCCTTGCCGAGGATGTCGGTCAGGACGACGAACTTGCCGTCGGGCTCGGTGATCAGGCCCATTGCCGCCCCGGCGACGGGTGCCTTGATCGGCACGCCGGCATCCATGAGGGCGAGCGTCGAGCCGCACGTCGAGGCCATCGACGTTGACCCGTTCGAGGTCACGCACTCGCTCACGAGACGGATCACGTACGGGAAGTCATCGTGGCTCGGCAGAACCGGAACCAGGGCCCTCTCGGCGAGGTGGCCGTGGCCAATGTCGCGCCGGCTGGGCCCGCGCATCATCTTGTTCTCGCCGGTGCTGTAGGGCGGGAAGTTGTAGTGGTGGAGGTAGCGCTTCTCGGTCTCCGGGCTGATCGTGTCAATCCGCTGGACGTCCGAGGACGAACCGAGCGTGGCCACGGTCAGCGCCTGGGTCTCGCCGCGGGTGAACAGGCCGGAGCCGTGTGCACGCGGCACGAGGCCGACCTCGACGCTGATCGGACGGATGTCCGTCAGGCCGCGGCCGTCAATCCGGATGCCCTCGTCGAGGACGATCCGCCGGACGGTCTTCTTCTGAAGCAGGTTGAAGAGGTTCTTGCTCACGCGCGCTTCGCGCTTGGCGGCCTCGAGCAGCTTCGTGGTGTCGCCACCGGTGCGGTTGGCTCGGACGGCTTCGGCGATCGACTCGCGGAGCGTCGAGATCCTGCCCGGAAGGTCGTTGGCGAACCAGAGGAGCAGGTTCGCGGTGGCCTCGGCGTCTGGAAGCGCGCGGTGGCTCTGCGTCAGCTCGACGCCGAAGAACCGGGCCAGGTCTGGAAGCTTGTACGACTCGGCTCCCGGGTAGCCCTCGCGGGCGATGACCAGGGTGTCGAGGTATTTGCCGGGCTGGAACCGGAACCCGTCGCCCTTGGCCTCTTCGATGAAGCCGAGGTCGAAGCCGACGTTGTGGCCGACCACCAGCGCGTCGCCCACGAAGTCCAGCAGCTTGTCGGCTGCCTCCTTCGGGCTCGGCGCGCCCTTGACGTCCTTGTCGGTGATGCCGTGCATCTGGTTGCCGACGATCGGCCGACCGGGATTCACGAACGTCGACCAGCGGTCGACGACCTTCGTGCCCTTGATCTTGACTGCGGCGACCTCGACGAGGTCCGCCATCTTGGGATCGGTGCCGGTCGTCTCGGTATCGATCACGACGAGCTCGCGCTTGGCGTCCGTCGCCTCGGCGAATTCGAGGACCGAACTCGTCGGCGGCTCGATGTAGGGGATGCGCTTCGGCTTGCCGACGGCCTTCTGGATCTCTTCCTGGAGGTCGACGATCGGCTGCAGGGCACGATGACCGAACAGGATGGCCTCAGCCATGACGTCTTCGGGTAGCAGGTTTGCGCCCGCCTCGACCATCATGATCGCGTTGCGGGTGCCGGCGACGATCAGGTCGAGCTCCGAGTCCTTGAGCTGGCTGAAGGTCGGGTTGACGACGAACTCGCCGTCGATCCGGCCGACGCGGACCGAAGCGATCGGCCCGTTGAACGGGATCTCGCTGATCGTCAGGGCCGCCGATGCCGCGATCGTGCCGACGACGTCCGGGAGGTTCTCCTGGTCCGTCGAAAGGACCGTGATCACGAGCTGGACGTCGTCCTTGTAGCCCTCGGGGAAGAGCGGCCGGATCGGCCGGTCCGTCTGGCGGGCGGCAAGGATCGCGTTCTCTGAGGGGCGCGCCTCGCGCTTGATGAAGCCGCCCGGGATCTTGCCGGCGGCGTACATCCGCTCCTCGAAGTCGACCGTGAGCGGGAAGAAATCGAGGCCGGGGCGGGGCTCGGAGCGGTTCGCCGTACCGAGAACCATGGTGTCGCCGTAGCGGACGGTGACAGAACCGCCGGCGAGCCGTGCGAGCTTGCCGGTTTCGATGGTCAGCGTGCGGCCACCGATTTGCGTCTCGAATGTCTGAGACACGGGAATGGGATCCTCCTTGATCGCGGAGGAGGAGACGACCTGCGGGCGCGATGGCCGGCCGGGCCGAAGGCTTCAGACGCGCGAGAACCTCGGGTCAATCCCGAGGTTCGAAGCGGCGAACCTAGCGGCGGAGCCCCAGCCGTCCGATGACGGTCCGATAGCGCGCGTTGTCCTTCTTGATGAGATAGGCAAGAAGTCGACGGCGCTGGCCAACGAGCTTGAGGAGGCCGCGGCGCGAATGATTGTCCTTGGGAAAGCCACGGAGATGGTCAGTCAGCCCCTTGATCCGCCCTGTCAGGAGCGCAATCTGGACTTCCGGCGATCCGGTGTCACCTTCCTTGGTGGCAAACCCGGACATGATCTCCTGCTTCTCTTCCCGCGCTAGCGGCACTCGGTTCCTCCGAACACGAAACTTCTGTTGCTTAACCTTCTTCTATGACCGACGGATGGTAGCAGGGCGGCCCAGATGCGGCAAACGCCGTCAGTCAGAATCGCCCTCGCCGAACTCGATGTTGACTCGCGCGCCGGGCGACCGGGCCTCTGCAGGCGCGAGCTGCATGGATCCCGAGTCGTCGATGATCAGCGTCGCGGCTTGATCGTTCACGCTGACCCGATACGAACCCGCCGGCGGACGCGCAACCGGCATCTCGAACCGGAGCGTTCCGTCGGCTCCGACCTCCGCGACCACCGCATAGGGGCGGCCGAGCAGTCGCTCGGCGCCCGCGAAGTCGCCGGCGGCGATCGCCGAGCGCACGTCCGAGCTGCGGACCGATCGGCCGTCGAGGGCGAACGGCGGCGCGACCACGAGATCGAAACCGTCGAGCTCGCCCAGGGCGCCGACCGCATCGGGCGTTCCGCGGCGGTCGTGGCCAAAGGCAGCATCCGGGGTCATGAGGATGCCCGCGAGCGGTGTCCGCTCGGCGATCCGGTGGACGAACTCGTCGTACTCGGTCGAGCGGAGCGCGGCGTCGAAGTGCTGCACGACGACGACCTCGACACCGGCCTCACCGAGCATCCGGACCCGCTCGGCCGGGTCGAGGAGCAGAGGCGGCGCCGCCCCGACGAGGATCTCGTCGGGATGCGAGTCGAACGTGATCACGCACGGCCGGGCACCGCGGCCGCGGGCCTCCTCGACGAGACGCCCGAGAAGGTAGCGATGCCCGAGATGAATCCCGTCGAAGACGCCGATAACCGCGAACACGGGGCCGTGCCCCGGAAGGAGCCCCTCGACCCCGCCGACGACCTCGATCGCGCCGTCAGACATCCGCGGTCCGCGTCGCCGGGAGCGCGTCGACCAGGACCTTGTCGGGCGCCAGACGGCCGTCCCGGACAGTCGCGATCGCGACGAGCCGGCCGGACCCATCGCGGACCCGGATCGGGGCATCGGCCTCGCCCGGGGGCAGCGCCGCCCGGATGAACTGGCCGCGCGAGATCGCCGTGACCTCGCCATCGGTGATCACGAGCTCCGGAAGCGAATCGAGACCCGCGTCGATCGGAAGGAGCAGGGCTGCCAACGCGTCGGGCCCGTCAGCGGCAGCCTCGCGCACACGCTCGAGTGGGATCGCATCATCCAGCCGGAACGGCCCGCTGGACGTTCGACTGAGAGCCCCGAGGTACGCCCCGCCCCCGACCAGCTCGCCGAGGTCCCGGGCGAGCGCCCGGATGTACGTTCCTGCGGAACACTCCACTTCGAGGATCCCGATCGGGCGGTCGGGATCGGAATCGTCCCATTCGACGAGGTCCAGTCGGTGGATCGTCACGTCGCGGGACGCGAGCTCGACCGACTCACCCGCCCTCGCCATCGCGTACGCCCGGCGGCCGGCGACCTTGATGGCGCTGTACGCGGGAGGTCGCTGCGAGATCGGGCCGCGCAGGCGCCCAAGAGCCTTCTCGACGGTGTCGCGGTTGGGCGCTGGCGCATCGGCCGGCGTCAGCTCCCCTTCAAGATCGTCGGTCGTCGAGGTGGCGCCGAAACACACGGTTGCGCGGTAGCCCTTGCGGTCCCCGAGGTGGTACTCGACGACGCGGGTGGCCCGGCCGAGAAAGAGCGGCAGGACGCCGCTCGCGAAGGGATCGAGCGTTCCGCCGTGACCTACTCGCTTCGTCGCTGCGAGCCGACGGACAAGCGCGACGATGTCATGTGACGTCGGGCCAGCGGGCTTCAGGGCAACGAGAATTCCGTCCACGACCGCGCAGCCTAGCGGGCGACCGCGGCGACGAGTCGCTCGGCCTCGGCGAGCACGACTGGCCGCGCCTCGGCGACCGGGAGGGCGATCGTGGCGCCTGCCGCGCGAGCGTGGCCACCGCCACCGAACGCGCCCGTCAGAACGGTCGCGTCAACGCCTCCTGGTTTCGTCCGGACGCTGATCCGGGTCGCCGGACCTGCTTCCTTGAAGACGATCGCGATCTCCGCCTCTTCAGCCTGGGCGAGGAGGTCGATGATCCCCTCGGAGTGGGCAGGAATGGCGCCCGCCTCGACGACGTCCGCGTCGAACAGGCTCGTGTGGACGATCCGTCCGCCGGCCTCGGCCGTCATCCGGGCGAGGACGGCGCCGAACAGCCGAAGCTGCGCTTCGGGCTTCGACCGATAAAGCCGGCGTGAGATGTCTGAGAGCGGGGCGCCGGCCTCGACGAGAGCGGCCGAGACGGCAAGCGTTCGGGGCGTTGTATTCGGATGGGCGAACGTCGCGGTGTCCATCACGACGCCGGCCATAAGGAGGGTCGCGAGGGCGCCGTCGCCCTCATCCAGCGGCGCGCCGAGCTTCAACGCGAGCAGCGTCGTCATCTCACAGGTGGCCGCGGCGGCGGGATCGATCCAGTCGGCTTCGCCACGGGTGTCATTCGAGGCGTGATGGTCAAGGACGACCCGCGGCAGGCGCTCGAAGAGATCGGGGTGCCTGCCTGCGACGGCGCCGACTCGCTCGAGACTCCCGCAGTCCGAGACGACGAGCATGTCGTAGTTGGCGCCGGGTTCCGGATCGGTCCGGGCGCGATCCACGTCGGGCAGGAAGTGGTAGATCGGCGGGATCGGATCGGCGAAGACAGCCGTCGCGCGGCCGCCGCCACGCTCCACGAGCCGGCAGATCGCCAGCGTCGAGCCAAGCGTGTCCGCGTCGGGGTTCTCGTGGCCGACGGCGAGCACGTTGCGGGCGGACAGAATGCGGTCGACGACGGGCTCCGGGACCGCCTCGACCCACGGCGCGAGGTCGATCATCGGTGGCGGCGGCCCGGGACGGTTCGATTCTTCGTCGGCTTGAACGTCCGGCGGCGTCGGGCGGCCGGGGCTGGCGCGGCGGGCAGCTCCCCGACCGGTGGGTCCGCATCGCCCTCGTGGGGAAGTCGGGCCACCGGCGTCGGCAGCGATTCACCAATGGTGGCGTCGTCGACGGGCTCGTGGCCCGCCTCCAGCTCATTCAGGAGATGCAAGACCCGGGTCCCGCGCTCGAGCGTGTCGTCGAGCTCCAAATGGAACTGCGGGACCCGCTTGATGCGCAGCCGCTTGCCAAGCTCATGCTGGATGAACGGCATCGCCCGGCCAAGCGCCGAGAGCGTCGCCTTGCGATCGGCCGCCTGGCCGATAACACTGACAAAGACCTTTGCATGGCGCAGGTCGGGCGGGGTGCTGTTGCAGCCTTTGCTAAAGCCCAGCCTTGCGGGTGATGCCGACCCTGCGCCGATTGTCGCCCCATCAGAGCAAACCGCCGACGTGCTGCCCACCCTGCCCGATGTGCTGGGTAAGCTGAGTGCGCTGAGCCAGGGCTTTTCCCAAAGGCTGGAGTCTGAGCCGAACACGGCCACGAATGCCATTAACAAAGCCAACAGCGTGTGGCACCTGCCGTTGGCCCAGGCCCTGTTTTTTGTGTCGCTGGGTCTGGTGGCGTTGGCTGCGGTTGGCCTGCGCTTGTTTAAGCTGGATGCGTTGCAGGCCGAGGCGTATGGCGATATCAACATCGTCCACGAATACTTGTTTGCCATTCGGGATGGCGAGTGGCCGTTCGAGTTCATCCTCAGCTCCGGGCCGCTGTATCACTACCTCAGCTATCCGCTCGTCA
>JANMPL010000269.1:0-1714 GCA_031369845.1 Chloroflexota bacterium | reverse complement strand
CGGGTTCGCGCTCGGGATCATGGCGATCTTCGTGAACACGCTCGGCCGCCCGGAGGGGGCGACCCTCAACATCCGGGACTCGATCGCCTGGCTGACAGAACACCCCGGTGAGCTCACGATCCCGATTGTCGTGGTCGCGCTCCTCGTCTTCGCCGGGGCGATGGGCAAGAGCGCCCAGTTCCCGCTTCACGTCTGGCTGCCGGACGCGATGGAGGGCCCGACCCCGGTGTCCGCCCTCATCCACGCGGCGACGATGGTCAACGCCGGCGTCTATCTCGTCGCCCGGACGAGCCCGATCTTCGCCCACGCCCAGGAGGCGCTCGTCGTTGTCGCGGGGATCGGCATCTTCACCGCGATCCTGGCGGCCTCGATCGCGATGACCCAGACCGACATCAAGCGCGTCCTCGCCTATTCGACGCTCAGCCAGCTCGGCTACATGTTCGCGGCGCTCGGGGTGGGCGCCTTCACGGCGGCGATCTTCCATCTCATGACCCACGGCTTCTTCAAGGGCCTGCTCTTCCTCGGCTCTGGTTCCGTCATCCACGCCGTCCACGAAGAGCAGGACATGCGGCGGATGGGCGGGCTGTCCAAGAAGATCCCGATCACCTACGCCACGATGCTCGTGGGGTCGCTGGCGATCTCCGGGATTCCGCCGCTCGCGGGCTTCTTCTCGAAGGACGAGATCCTGGGCGAGGCGTTCAAGCTCGGCTTCCCATGGGTCTGGGCGATCGGCCTGTTCGTGGCGCTGCTCACCGCGTTCTACATGTTCCGGCTCATGGGCCTGACGTTCTGGGGCGAGTTCCGCGGGCCGCGCGAGATCTGGGACCGGATCCACGAGTCGCCGAGCGTGATGACGACGCCGCTGATCCTCCTGGCGATCCCGTCGGCGCTGCTCGGCATCGTCCTGGGGCTGCCGTTCGGGGCCGGCCTAATCGCCCAACGGCTCGGGCCTGTCTTCCACGAGTCGGTCGAGGTCCTCCACCACGCCGAGGCTGAGTACCAGCTCTTCGGGATCGATGGCGCCCTGATCGGCGCGAGCGTCGCCGTGGCCGCGATCGGCATCGCCGTCGCGTGGCGCCTGTTCGGCGTAGAGATCCGAACGATCAGGATGCCGCCACGACCGGAGCGGGTCCAGGCACTCGCCGCCCGGGCGCCGTTCCTCTATCGCGCATCGCTCAACAAGTGGTGGTTCGACGAGCTCTACCACCTGCTCTTCATCGTGATCGGCGGGCGCATCGCCAACTTCCTGTGGTGGTTCGACCGCAACGTCGTCGACGGCTCCGTCAACGACCTGGCGCGGACGACGATCGGTGCCGGCCGCCGCCTCCAGCGGGTCCAGACGGGACGAGTCCAGAACTACGCGCTGGGAATCGCCCTGGGGCTCATCGTCATGGCCGGCTCGTTCCTCGTCCTGGCGGGACGCTGACGTGAACATCAACTCGATTCCGATCCTGACGATCGTGACGTTCCTGCCGCTCGTGGGGGCGATCGCCGTCGCCGCGGCGCCGGCCCGCTATGCCCGATCGCTGGCTCTTGGGGCCGCCCTCCTGACGTGGGTGTTCTCGCTCCTCCTCGTCGTCGGCTTCTCGGGAACGCCCGACCGGGGCGGGCTCTTCCAGTACGTCATCGAGGCCGATTGGATCCCGTTGTTCGGCATCACCGCGGATCTAAATTTCGGGTCACTCATCGCGATTGTCGTCGCCTTTGCCGGCGC
>JANMPL010000246.1:0-2101 GCA_031369845.1 Chloroflexota bacterium | reverse complement strand
CGCCCGTTCGTCACGCGAAACTCGGCTCGCCTTGCGAGTCACGAGGTCACTCATTTCGAGATCGTCGGCGAGGGGTTGGGGCCCGGGAGTGTCGACCCGGAGGATTCGCGCTAGCCGGGTTCCAGACAGCATCTGTCGCGGGCGCTGCGGTACCATGGCCCGCCCATGCCGCAGAGCCCTGACTCCTCAGTCATCCATGCCCGCGGGCTGACGAAACGCTTCGGCGACTTCGTCGCTGTCGACGCGATCGATTTCGACGTCGCGAAGGGGGAATCGTTCGGGTTCCTCGGACCGAACGGCGCCGGCAAGACATCGACGATGCGGATGATCGGATGCGTCTCGCCGATCTCAGAAGGCGACCTCCGGGTGCTCGATCACGATCCCCGGACGGAAGGTCCGACGATCCGGGCCCGCATCGGGGTCGTCCCGCAACAGGACACGCTCGACACGGAGCTCACCGTTCGCGAAAACCTCGTCCTGTACGGGCGGTACTTCGGCTTGTCCCGGGCGGAGTGCGGCCGGCGCGCTGACGAACTCCTCGACTTCGCCCAGCTGACTGAGCGCCAGAACGACGAGGTCGAGCCGCTGTCGGGCGGAATGAAGCGGCGGCTGACGATCGCCCGCGCGCTCATCAACGAGCCAGACCTCCTCCTTCTCGACGAGCCGACGACCGGCCTCGATCCCCAGGCCCGCCATCTGCTCTGGGACCGCCTCTATCGGCTCAAGCAGCGCGGCGTCACGCTCGTGCTGACGACCCACTACATGGACGAGGCCGAGCAGCTCTGCGATCGGCTGGTGGTGATGGACAAGGCGAAGATCGTCGCCGAGGGCTCACCCCGACAGCTGATCGATCGCTATTCGACCAAGGAGGTCACTGAGCTGCGTTTCCCGGCCGGTGTCCAGGAGACGCTCGACGGGAAGCTGGACGGGCTCGCCGAGCGGATCGAGCGGCTCGCCGACCGGGTCCTCCTCTATGCGGATGACGGCGAGGCAGTCGCGGTCGCAGCCCACGAGCGGGGCCTCGAACCTGAAACCGTCCTCGTCCGCCGTTCGACACTCGAGGACGTGTTCCTGCGGCTCACGGGCCGATCCCTGATCGAATGATCGCCGCCGGGCTCAGCCACGTCATTGAGCACCGTGCGGTCCAGTACCGCCGGACGTGGCGCTCATCTGTCTTCACCTCGTTCCTCAGCCCGCTGCTGTTTCTCACCGCGATGGGGATCGGGCTGGGCGGCTACGTCGATCGGTCTGGCGGGGAGGCTCTCGGTGGGCTGACTTACCTCCAGTTCCTCGCACCCGGGCTGCTAGCCGCGACCGTCATGCAGTCGGCGGCATTCGAGGCGACCTTCCCGATCATCGGTGGGCTGAACTGGCAGCGAACGTTCCATGCCATGTATGCCACGCCGCTGTCACCGCGCGACATCGCGCTCGGCAATCTCGTCTGGATGGCCATCCGGGTCGCGATGATCGCGACGGTCTTCACCATCGTTATCGTCGCGTTCGGTGCGGCCCACTCGCCGCTCGTCGTCCTCGGCATCCCGGTGGCCGTCCTGACCGGGATGGCCTTCGCCGGCCCGATCGCGGCGTTCTCGGCGACGCAGCGCACGCCGAACCGCTTCAACGTCATCTTCCGGTTCGGGATCACCCCGCTGTTCCTCTTCTCAGGCACGTTCTTCCCAATCGAATCGCTGCCGAGCTTCCTCCAGCCGATCGCCTGGATTTCGCCGCTCTGGCACGGCGTCGACCTCACGAGAGGTTTGGTCCTAGGGACGGTCGGCCAGAATCCGGCGTTGATGTTCGCCCACCTCGCCATCCTCGTCGCGATCGTGGTCGTCTCGACATGGGCGACCGTTCGGACGATCGAGCGACGGCTGGTTCGCGGATGACCCCGCCGACACCGCCCCTCCGCGTCGCCCCGCCGATCATGTTCGGGAGCCGCCGTGCGCTGCGGCTGATCGAACGGAACCTCTACGTCTACCGCCACGGCTGGATCGTCATCGTGTCGGGCTTCTTCGAGCCCTTGTTCTACCTTCTGAGCATCGGCTTCGGATTGGGCGCGCTCGTCGGCAATGTGCCTGGGCCGGGCGGCCGGGAGATTCCG
>JANMPL010000231.1:0-3203 GCA_031369845.1 Chloroflexota bacterium | reverse complement strand
CCAGGCCGCCCGATGTCCAGTGGGTCGCGGCGTGGCCGCGGGCGACGACGTCGACGCGGGCGCCAGCATCGGCCAAGGCGATCGCGGCGGTCATCCCGGCGAGGCCCGCTCCTATCACGACGACGTCAGACGACGGCACGGTCAGCCTTCCGGGTCCGCGGCTTCCGTCGAGGGCCGTTCCGGCTGTTCCGGCCGTTCCAGCCCTTCTGCCAGTGCGCCGATTCCCAACACCCCCGTGTAGAGGCCGGCGACGAGCCAGAGCTCCTGCAGCTGGCGGCCCCAGGCGATCGGGCGGGTCCCGCAGTACCGCTCCGCGAGGAAGTCGAGGAGGATCCGGTCGACGGCCTCGGGCGCGAGACAGGCAGCAGCCTGCTCCCCGGCGCCTCGCTCCGCGACCACACCCGCCGCCCGGAACGTGCAGAACCCGCCCTGGCACGGCCCCATCCCGAGCCGGGTCCCCCGCCGGACGTCGTCGAGGCTGCATGGCCACCGCTCGTCGAGGAACTCATCGAGCGCCGACCGGGTGACCAGCTCGCACTCGCAGATCAGGTCCGCGTCGCCGCCGCCCCTCGCCTCATGCTCGGCCAGTCGGTGGCCAAGCCAGTACGTCCGGCCATCGCCCTGATCGGGCAGGACCTCGTCGGCAGTCGTGCATCGCTCCGTCACGCCGAGCTTGGCGCAGACCGCGTCCGCCGTGTCCTTCGCCATAAGCCGATAGGTTGTGAGCTTTCCACCGACGATCGAGACGAAGTTCGCCACGCCATCGCGCGCTCCGTGGTCGATGACGACATGGGTCCGTGAAATCGCGCGCCCGTCGGCTTGATCCTCCGCCGGAGACTCGGCGGGCGGTTCGTGCTTGTAGAGCGGCCTGACACCGGCATAGGCCCGCAGCAGTCGCATCCGCCGGAGGTCCGGGAACAGCTTCGTTCCCTCGACCATGAGGAGCTCGACCTCTTCGCGGCCGATTCCATAAACGTCGGGGTCGTCGACCGTCATTTCCGTCGTGCCAAGGATCGCCACCGAGTGGACCGGCACCATGATGTCGCCGTCGTCAGGGGCGTGGCAGCGGTTCACGACCGTGTCGGTCATCCGCTGATTGAAGACGAGCATCGTGCCCTTCCCGGGCGACATCGCGAGCTGCACTCCGGCCATGCTGGCGACGATTCCGGCCCACGCACCGCTGGCTGACGCAACGGCGCGAGGCGCGATCCGCGTCACGGTGCCGGACCGCTCGTCGACGACATCGACCGTCGCGATCTCGTCGCCAATGCGCTCCATCGAGACGACGCGGTGGTAGGGGCGGATGTCCGCGCCGCGCGCCCGAGCGTCGGCGACGTTTGCCTCGATCAGCTGCCAGGGCTCCATCGAAGCATCGGGAACCCGGAACGCGCGCCGGATGGCCGGGTTTAGGGCGGGTTCGCGACGGAGCAGGTCGGCAACCGGCACGTCGTCGCACGGAACGCTGGCTTCGACGCATGCCTGGGCGAATCGGTCGACGTAGTCGTCGGGATCGTCCGGGGTCGCGACGAACCAGCCGCCGGTGTCCTCGATACAGGCCGGGGCGATCCGCCGCAGTACCCGGTTCTCGGCGATGCACTCGCGAGCGGCTGGAGCGTCCTCAACGACGTATCTCCCGCCGGAGTGGAGCAGGCCGTGGTATCGGCCGCTCGTGCCTGTCCCGAGGTCGCCCTTCTCGACGAGGAGGCAGCGCAGACCGCGCCGGGCAAGGTCGCGGACGATGCCGGCCCCGGTTGCGCCGCCCCCGACGACGAGGACGTCGACGGCTTCGACCGCCGTCATGGGTTGAAGGCGGCGGCGTGCTGGGGGATCACGCCGCCACCTGGGAGATTCGCTCGCTCCGATAGCCGCTCAGGCCGGCACGGGCTCACGTGCATCGACTTCGACCCAGTCGAAGGTCCGTGTCACGGCCTTCTTCCAGAGCTTGTAGTCACGCTCGCGAGTCGCGTCGTCCATCGACGGCGTCCACTCCTTGTCCTTGGCCCAATTGGCCCGAAGGTCCTCGACGGCATCCCAGAAGCCGACTGCCAGGCCGGCCGCGTAGGCAGCCCCGAGGGCTGTCGTCTCGGCGACCTTGGGCCGGATGACCGGGACGTTGAGGACGTCCGACTGGAACTGCATGAGCAGTTCGTTGTAGACCATTCCACCGTCGACCTTGAGGGCGGTCAGCGCGACGCCGGAATCGGCGTTCATCGCGTCGAGCACCTCGCGGGTCTGCCAGGCGGTCGCCTCGAGCGTCGCCCGGGCGATGTGGCCCTTGTTGACGTAGCGGGTCAGGCCCGCGATCACGCCTCGAGCATCGTTCTTCCAGTACGGAGCGAACAAGCCCGAGAAGGCGGGTACGAAGTAGACCCCGCCGTTGTCCTCGACGGTGGCCGCCAACTTCTCGACGTCGGCCGAGGTGTTGATCAGCCCGAGGTTGTCACGGAGCCACTGGACGAGCGCGCCGGTGATCGCGATCGAGCCCTCGAGGGCATAGACCGCCGGCTCCTTGCCGATCTTGTAGCCAACGGTGGTCAGGAGGCCCTGCTTCGACTGCACGGCCTTCGTCCCCGTGTTGAGGAGCATGAAGTTGCCCGTGCCGTAGGTATTCTTTGCCTCGCCGGCGGAGAAGCAGGTCTGGCCGAACAGGGCGGCCTGCTGGTCACCGAGGTCGCCCGCGATCGGGATGCCGCTGAGATCGCCGACGCCCTTGCCGTAGACGTCGCTCGACGAACGGATGTTCGGGAGCATCGCCCGGGGGATCCCCATCAGCTGAAGGATCTCGTCGTCCCAGTCGAGGGTTTCGAGGTTCATCAGCATCGTCCGGCTGGCGTTCGTCACGTCGGTGACGTGGACGCCGCCCTCGATGCCGCCCGTGAGGTTCCAGATGCACCACGTGTCGATGTTGCCGAAGAGGAGGTCGCCGTTCTCGGCACTGGCTTTGGCGCCATCGACGTTGTCGAGGATCCACTTCACCTTCGGGCCCGAGAAGTAGGTTGCGAGCGGCAGTCCGACCTTGGCTCGGAGCCGATCCTGGCCGCCGTCCTTCGCGAACTCGTTGACGATCCCGTCGGTCCGGGTGTCCTGCCAGACGATGGCGTTGAAGACCGGCTTGCCGGTCTTGCGGTTCCAGACGACCGCCGTCTCGCGCTGATTGGTGATGCCGACCGCGGCCAGGTCAGTGGCCTTGATGCCGACCTTGC
>JANMPL010000228.1:0-1813 GCA_031369845.1 Chloroflexota bacterium | reverse complement strand
GCAAACCGGAAAGGAGCTAGCGATGTCCACGCTGAACATGGCCGAGCGGGTCCAGCCTCAACTGGGCTCCACCACGATCCTCCTCCGCTCTGTCGTGGTTGGCCTCACTCTCATGACCGCGACGATTCATGCTCAGCTCGGCGGGCTGCTGTTCCTGGCGAACGCCGCCGGTTATACGACCCTGGCCCTTGCCATGGTCGTGCCGGGGCCGATCGGCCAGCTCCGCTGGCTCGTGCGCATCGGGCTCATCGGATTCACGGCTGCGACGATCGGCGGCTGGCTCCTCTTCGGGGCGCGGTTCCCGCTCGCGTACGTCGACAAGGCCATCGAAGTCGTGCTGATCGCCATGCTCGCGGTCGAGCTCTGGCGCTCCGACGGCGGCCCGCTCGGTGTCATCCGACACGTTCGAGGGCTCGTCGCACGCGTCGCCGGTCGTCTCGCCGGCACGCACGCCGCGAAGGCCGCGCGGTGACACGGAACACCCTCCGTCGGGCGATCTTCCTCTTCGCCTCGGGCGTGCTCATCGCGTGCACGGCTGCGACAGGCGGCGGCGGCTCACCGCCGCCGCCGCCGTCGGGCGGCGCGGTCATCACCGCCCAGGGCATCGCGTTCGATCGCCAGCAACTGGATGTGCCGGCCGGCCGGCCCTTCCAGCTTCTCTTCGAGAATCGCGAGGGTGCGCCCCACAACGTCACGATCTACGACGGCGCGGGTCAGCTGCTCTTCGTGGGCGAGATCTTCGGTGGACCCGGGTCGCGAACCTACGATGTGCCGGCCATCGCGGCGGGTGCGTATCGGTTCCGCTGTGACGTCCACCCGGAGATGGCGGGCACGGTGAACGCCAAGAACTAGGTGCCGCCGCGGTCGTTCCGGCGATTCGCCACGAACGCGGCCGCCTGGGCCCGCCGCTCGAGGTTCAGCTTCGAGAGGATCGAGCTGACATAGTTCTTGACTGTCTTGTCCGAGAGGAAGACATCGGCGGCAATCTGCTTGTTGGTCTTCCCCTCGGCGACGAGCAGCAGGATCTTCTGTTCCTGCGGGGTGAGGACTGACAGCTCGTCGCCCGCCTGCCCGCTCGCCATTCGCCGGACCCGCTCGAGGACGCGTTCCGTGACGGCCGGGTCAAGGAGAGACTCGCCTCGCCCCACCGCTTCGAGCGCCGCCACGAGGTCGCGCGCGCGAATCTGCTTCAAGAGGTAGCCCGAGGCCCCCGCCACGATCGCGGAGAGGACCGCCTCGTCATCCGGGAACGAGGTGAGCATGATCACTCGAGTCTCGGGCAACTCAGCCCGGATTTCGCGACAGGCCTCGACGCCCGACCCGTCAGGCAGCCGGACGTCCATCACGACGATGTCGGGCTGATGAAGCCGAGCCTGGGCGATCGCCTCTTCGACGGTCCCCGCCTCGGCGACGACCTGGAACCCCGGCCGGCGATCTAGCAGGGCGACGAGCCCTTGCCGAACGACCTCGTGGTCGTCCACGACGAGCAGGCGAAGCGTTCGGGCGGGTGGGGAATCGGTCATTGTCACGTCACGTTCAGGCGTCTGCCCGGTTGGGCAACTCGACGATGATACGGGTGCCCCGACCGACGCCGCTCTCCACGACCAACGTCGCCCCGAACGCCTCTGCTCGAGCTCGCATGTTGCCGAGGCCGTCGTGGCCGGCCAGGGCCGGCGCCGAGGTATCGAAGCCGATGCCGTCGTCGGCCACGGTGAGTGTCAGATGGCCGTCCGTTGGACCGAAGGTGACGATGAGTCGACGGGCCTTCGAGTGGCGCGCGGTGTTGCTGAGTGCCTCCCGGACGAGCTTGAGG
>JANMPL010000209.1:0-2933 GCA_031369845.1 Chloroflexota bacterium | reverse complement strand
CGGACCTTCACGATCGTGACCACGAGACCGAACAAGACGATGGCGCCGATCCACGATCGGATGCCGGTTGTGCTGGCCGATGCCGAGTGGGCCACCTGGCTCGACCCGCAGCTCACCGACGCCGGCGAGCTCCTGGCGATGCTCGAGCCGCGCGACGACGTGGAGCTGGCGGTCCGACCGGTGAGCCGCCTCGTCAACAACGTCCGCAACGACGGACACGAGCTGGTCCTTCCGCTCGGCGCCTGAGGGCTCAGTCGGCCGGGGCTGGCGCCCAGCCATGGGCCGTCGACGCTGATGCGAATGCTTCGGCCGGTTCCTCACCGCGATCAAGCGCGGCCGCATAGCCTCCGACCACCGACGCGAAGGCATCGTCGGGATCGTCGGCGGGGGCTTCTAGGACCGTGGCGTCGGGAAGGTCGAGCGGCTCGGAGCCATTCGGGACGACGAGGATCAGGGCAGCGCCGCTCCAACGGCTCGCGGCGACGACAACCTGGAGGGCCTCCGGCGCCAGTGGCTCCGCGACCACGAGGACCCGATAGTCGGACAGGTAGCGAAGGGCGAGCTCGATGTCGGCCGGTTCGAGCGTCGGCCCTGCAAACGTGGCCGCCGGTCCCGGCTCGTCCGTCAGTTCCTCGAACGGCTCCGCCTCGGCCTGATCGTCGGCGTCGGCGTCGGCAGTCTCGGGCGTCGGTCGGGTCGGATCGCGGAGCACGGCGACGTGGCCGATACCTCGCCCGGCGAGATCGAGCAGGACCACCTCGCCCGCCGGGTCGTTGCCGATCTTGCCGACGAGCTGGACGTCGGCCCCGGCCGCTGCCGCGGCGGCCGCAACGCCGACAGTCGGCCCGGCAGCCCGCTGCGTGGAGTCACGGAAGCTGAGGTGCGGGCTCCCGACGACGACGATCACGTCGGCCAGCCTACCGCACGATGGCCCGAATCAATGAGCCGGCCGCGGGTGCGACCGGCTGGGAGGTTCCCGGCGGAACACCCGTCAGCCCTGAGTCTGCATGACTCCCGTGACAGGAGCAGCGTCCCGCGAAGGGGCGGGAGCAGCGGCAGGGGCCTTCACCGGCCAGAAGAGGTGCATCGGATCGGTGCCAACGAACACGCCGACGGCGGCCCCGAGGGCGATCCCCATGATGGGCGGCGTTCCGGTAATCAGGCCGAGGAGGTTGAAACCCCAACCAACGGCGATGAACCAGAGGGTGGCAGATGCGATTCTCTTGAGCATGCGCGCAGCATCGCTGCCTCAGGCGCCCGTGCACATCCGCTACAGGTACCGATTCAGCCCAATCCTTCGTTCCCGTCGGATCTACTGAACGAGTCCGACTCCCTTGAGGTGGAAGAGGCCGGCGGGGTTGTAATCGATATTTATGGCAGCGCCCGACCCGTTCAGCACGAAGTTGTAGCAGATGAGTTGCGCCGCTACCGCGTCGCCACTGCTGTTGCTGCCATTCATTGCCACAGTGCCGGTCGGAGCGTAGATGGTGCCGCTGATCTTGAGCGTGGATCCACCACCGCGCAGGTCGATATCGTCGCCAGGGGCCGCCGCTGCTACTCGATCCACGAAGATGACCATGCCCTTGTAGAAGCCTGATTGGATGGGCATCAAAGCAAGCACGGCCCCCGCCCCGCCGTTCAGCGAGATCGACGCGTAGCCCGTGCCCGTGATGGGATTCACGGTGTTGTAGATCAGGACTCCGCCGGTCGGGAGTAGTCCGGTGTTATCGCCGGCAGCCTTGCTGATGAGCCTGCCATCAGCGCCGCCGGAACTCTTGACGGAGATGCCGCCGCCGCCGATCCAGTAGATGCCGGGTTCCATGTAGACAATGCCTCTCGTCGTCTGGATGCCTCCCGGGTACAGCCCTGGGAAGATCCGGAACGCCTTGTTCTTTTGCCCGGTGAACGAGAAGTCGCAGACCTTCGGAGATGCCTCTGTCGCCGGACTGCTGCCACCGGGGCACCCCGGTGGAATCGTCCCGCATGCTCCGACTCCAGGTACGCACGATGCACCCGACGGCAGGTATGCCTTGACCGGGGCCGGGAGAGCCGGCTTCGGCGGCGGCGGCAGGTTCCGCAGCGGGTCGCCGGAAACAAGGACGCCGGTCGGGGCGTTGGTGCAGTTTTCGTTGGCGTTTCCTGTGACCGAAATTACCCCAACAACGTCACATTGTGGTGCTGTCAGCACGCCGTTGCCGCTCAGCGCAATGGCCGATGTTGGACAGTCGGAGTCGACATGGATGGTTCCACTTGTCGAAACCGCGGTCCCCGGAGCCCCGGTGATCTTGTTTGTGCCGCAACCGTGGGGATCCAGGGCGAGTAACGAGTAGGGAAGTGCGATGTTGCTCGCATTCGTGGCCACGCCAAGCGCGCCCACCTTCTGATTCGCGACACCGAGGATGCCGGCGAAGAATGATGGCCGCGTCGAGCCAATCTGGACCTCGATGTAGCCCGGCAGCCCGCTGAACGCTGAAGGCGCGATCGGCGGCATGTCGACGCGGACGGTCCTGCCGTCCACTCCGTCGGTGTACCCGTTCTTCTCCGCGATATCGCACGCGGTGTTGACTGCCGGCATTCCTCCGGGGGCCGATGCGCAGCCGCCGTGATAGACGTACGCGGCGCCGACCACGTAGCGGGCTCCTGCGAGCGCGGCGGCATCCGAAGCGTTCTGCTCTGCCCGACGATCGAGAAGATTCTGGCCGACGTCGAAGACGATGGCGGCGATCGCCATGATCAGTACTAGTCCGCCCGCGAAGATGACGAGGATCTGGCCGCGTTCACCGCGGTTCCGGTCAGTGGTTGATGACAAGGGTCGACTCCCCAGTGATTGTGATCGGTGGGATGGGGACGATTGGGATGATCGAACGGAAGTCATAGATCACCGTGACCCTCACCTTGGCTCCCCGGTTGTTGCTTGGCGGATTTGGCGGGGT
>JANMPL010000181.1:0-6043 GCA_031369845.1 Chloroflexota bacterium | reverse complement strand
GCGAGAATCCGGGTCGGCAGACCTCCCGGCCGCAGGGCCTAGCGCAGCTCCAGGTAGCGCCGCGAGGCTTCCGCGCGGTTGCGGGCGTCGAGCTTGCGCAGAATATTGCTCACGTGCGTCTCCACTGTCCGCGTGGAGATCGTGAGCGCCGCCCCGATCTCGCGATCCGTCAGCCCGTTCGCCAGCAGCCGGAGGATCTCCTCCTCGCGCCGGCTCAGCCCACCGAGACCGGCCCGGTCGCCGGGGCTGCGGCCCGTACCCGCATCAACGAGGTCCTTCATCGTCCGCGCGGCGAGTCGCCGCGGCATCGCCAGATCCCCGTCGCGGACGCCGCGGATCGAGCGCAGCAGCGCGTCCGCGTCGAGGTCCTTCGTCAGGTAGCCGGACGCCCCGAGTCGGACGGCCTCGAGCACGTCGGCCTGGTTGGTCGAGACCGTGAGCATGACGAACTTCGCGTCAGGCAGGCGCGGGGCGAGCTCCCGCAGGAGCCGCAGGCCGTTCATCCCCGGCAGGTCGATGTCGATGAGCACGACGTCGGGCCGCGCCTCGAGGGCGACGCGGAGGGCCTCCTCGGCCGTCGAGGACTCCGCGACGACGGTCACGTCAGGGGCGGTCAGCGCCTGGCGGATCGCCGACCGGACGAAGGCATGGTCGTCGACGAGCATGACCCGCAGCAGATCACTCACCCCACGCCCTCAGGCAGCGGGATCTGGAGGACGACTCGCGTCCCGTCGGCCGGGCGAGACTGGATCTCCAGTTCGGCCCCGATGAGCTCCGCCCGCTCGGCCATCCCGCGGAGGCCGTAGCGATCGGACGGCCGCGAGGCCGCGTCGAAGCCCTTGCCGTTGTCGCCGACCGTCGCCCTGAGGCCGCCGTCGGTGCAGTCGAGGTTCACCCGGACGAGCGTCGCATCGGCATGGCGGCGGACGTTGTTCAGCGCCTCCTGGACGATCCGCAGGACCTCCGCCTCGGTCCGGGCGGAGAGTCTCGGGACGTCGCCCTCGACGGCGAACTCCGCCCGGATCCCGAATCGGTCGGCGAAGTCGTCGACGTAGGTGCGGAGCACCTCCGCCAGCGACGAGCCGCTCGCCGTCGGGTCGACCCGAAGCGCCATCACCGCCTGGCGCGCGTCGGCGAGGGCGGCATCGAGTGCGCTCAGGACTTCCTTGCCGGTTGTCCGCGTCGCGTCCTCGAGCTCCGGCGCCTGGACGACCCGTCCCTGCTTGAGCTTGGCGTACCACAGGTCCTGCGCCAGCCCATCGTGGATCTCGCGCGCGAGGCGGGACCGCTCCGCGATGCCGGCACTCGCGGCGTCGACGTCGCGTAGCCGCCGCAACTCAGCGTTGGCCCGGCGAAGAGCGGCGAGATCCGCCTGCAGCTCCGCCTGGATCCCGAGGAAGAGGATCGCGGTGAACATCAATCGGAGGACGTCGCCCGACGTGACGATGCCGGTCGACACGACGGGGTTCATCGCGAAGTGCAGCTGGCTGAACGCGGCTACCACGAGGCCGACGGCCAGGAACGCGTGCGAGACGAGGCGTTTCCGGACGTACAGCCGGCGGAACAGCAATGCCGCCGCCAGGTAGAGCCCGAAGGCGATGATCTGGAGCCCGGCGACCGCGGGGCTGTCGAGCGGGGCGCCGCCTGGAAGACCGGCGGCCCCCTGCCGCAGCGATCCGCCCAGCACGGCGACGACGACGACGAGGAGTCCGATTGTTGGGCCCAGCGCGATGGCGAGCGGATGATTCGGCGGCGTGGCCCGTCGGAGGCCCCGAACGGCCCCTGAGACGAGCAAGGCGCCCGCCATCAGCCTGGCGGAAGTCCAGAGGTAGGCGGAAGCCGCGGCCGGCTCGCCTGGGTTAAGCCCGAAGAGATCCCCGCGGCCGATAAGGACCAGCCCGAGCAAGACGCTGTTGGTGACCGTCAGCACGACGAAGGCGCCGCTCTCGTAGAGGGCCCCGACGCCGCCGGTTTCCCGCCAGCGGACCCAGGCGAGGATCGAGACCGCCCCGCCGACGAGCGTCGCCGCGACGTTGATCGCCACGTCCACGAGCGGCGCGACGATCCGGCCGGAAAGCTCCGGTGCGAGCCAGAGGATGATCGTCGCGAGCGCGAGGGCGCCACCGACGACGGCGAGGGCTCCGTCGAGTCGTCGGATGTCGCGGTCGAGCGCGAAGGGTCTGAACATCCCGGACATCCTAGTGCGCGGACAGTGCGGGCTCTATATTCCGGCGACGCGGGCTCGAATCAGGCGGCGCTCGAGCGGGCTCGGCCAGCAAGACGGAGGCCACCGAGCAAGGCCAGCGTGCCGAGCACCACCAGGAGTGCAATCACAATCGGCGGAAGTGCGAAGGCATCGCGTCCGCCTTTGTCGAAAGCAGGGCCAGGGCCGTCGCCCGTGACCGGCGTCGCGAACGCATAGCCGGCCCAGCCGGATGGAAGCGGGGCGAGCAGCGGCTCGTCCTGGTCCGGGCGCTCGCCTCCCACTTCGGCTGCCGAGCCCGCAATGGTGAGCGGAGCGCGCACAGCGATCGACTCCGTCCCGGCCTCGACGAGATAGGCGCCGGCCGGCTGATCCGCGGGGATCGTGACGTAGGCCTGGAAGTGGCCCTCTTCGAAATCGGTGAGCGTGGCGATCGAACGGCGGGTGCCGTCCGCCGTCGAGATCAGGACGATCTCGACCGTGCTTCACGCGCCAAGGTCGCCGGGTGCCGCCCTCTCGGATCCCAGCTGGAACATGAGCTCGCCGTGAGCCGCGGCCGGAACGGCACCGGTAATCCCGATGACGGCGGCGATCGCCGACATCATGAGGAAGCGGCGGGCCGCCCGGAGGGCGGCCCGTTGATGCGGTTCGAACACCGTCCTGCCTACGGCGAACCGACGGGGCAGGCTGGAGCGAGCGCCAGGTTGGAGTCCGTGCAGTGGATCCGGCTCTGGATCGAGGGGCTGATCAGGCCGCCCGGCTGGGCGGTGATGTAATCCGCGAGATCCTGGTCGAGGATGTCCTGCGTCGTCATCCGGGCTCTGAAGTCCTGGTAGCCATCACCGCCGCCGGCGGTGAAGTCGTTGGTTCCGAAGAAGTAGGTCGAGCCGGAGGTCAGGTCGACCGCCGGACCGGTGCAGCTCCCGTTAGCCGCTTGCCGGACGGCGCTGAGAACACGCTGGCCGGTGCCGGGAATTGCGCGCGGCAGAGCGGAGAACTGGATGGAGGGCTGCTGGATGTCGAAGGTGAAACACAGCCCGGACACCTGCCCGAACCGGCCGTTGCCGGTGACCGGCAGCGACGAGACGGCCGTCTCGAGGTAGTCCTTGAGCTCGGCGCCATTGATGCTCAGCGTGGCCGACACGTTGCCGAACGGCAGGACCCCGAGCACCTGGCCGCGGGTGATCGCATAGTGGTTCGAGGCATCCGGCACCGGGTAGACGCTGGCCGGGCAGAAGTCGCCTGGGTTGGGATCGCTTGGCGCCACAGGGCAGGTCAGGTCGGCTCGGAGGCCGCCGGAGTTGGTCAGGACGAAGTCCGTCCCGTAGGCAAATCGGATCGCGTCGGTCACGACGTCGCCGACGAGCGACTCACAGGCCCGGCCATCGGTCCGTCCGGTGGCTGCGGCGCACGCGTCACTGCGCGGCACGATGACCGTCGAGCTGCCGACGACGGTGTTGAAGATCGGGCCGAGCTGGGCATTGAGGGCGTCGATCCTGGCCTGGATGGCCGGGTCCGGCGTGACGCCGATGTCCCACGGCTTGTGGAAGTCGGCGGTCGTGTAAACGGTTGCCTTCGTCGACGGATCGATGACGAGGCGGATCCGCGTGAAGCGGATGCCCTTGCTCCGGTTCTCGGTCACGAGGACGCCGTTCGAGCGGCGGCTCACGACCTGGAAGTCGGTGTGGTCGCCGATGAGGACATCGGCGCCGGTCAGCTGGCCGGCGAGGTCGAGCAATGGACCGGTCGGATTCGTGAGCGTCCCGGCGGTCGCGCCGTCGTGGCCCATGACGACGATCGTCTTGATGCCCTGGGCGCGGAGCCTGTTGATCTCAGCCTGGACTGCCGGCAGACGCGGCGTGACGTGGAAGGGATCGAAGGCATCCGGCGAAACGAGCGTCGGCGCGTCCTCGTTGGTGAACCCGACGAGACCGAATTTTGCGCCGTCCAACGAGAAGACCAGCGACGGCTTCCATTCAGCCGGCGTCTTGCCGTTCGCGTCGACGACATTGGCCGAGAGGAACGGGTAGTTCGCCAGCGGAATGATCTCGTTCCGGAGGTACGCCGACCCCTTGTCGAAGTTGTGGTTGCCTAGACCATCGGCGCTGAAGCCCATGGCGTTCATGAGCTCAATCGTCGGCTTGTCGCCGAAGAAGTTGGAGATCGGCGGGGTAGCCCCGATCGAGTCGCCGGCCGCGACGGTGATGGAGCCGTTCTGCGACTCTGCCCGATAGGCGTCGAACCACGGCTTGAGGAACGCGGCGCCGCCGATCCCGAAAGTCGACCCGACGGAGTCGGAGGTCTCGAGAAGCGGGATCAGCTGCCCATGGAAGTCGCTGATGTCGAGAATCGAATAGACCTTGAGGTTGGGCTTCGTCGTCAAGTTGACGAGGATCTTGCCGCGGGCATTCTGCGGGCCGTCGATGCCGAGCAGCAAGCTCAGCGTCGGGGCGATGTCGATCGCCCGGATCCCGGAGACCGCCGCCTGCTTGCGAATCCCGGGGCCAGACGCCACGAACGTGGCGTGCATGTTGACGTTGTGGGGAATGTCGACCAGGTTCGGCAGGTAGCCGTGCTGGCCGAAGAACTGGCTGAAGGCGATCGCCACACCCGGCGTCCCGGCGTCCGACTGGTACGGAGGTCGGAGCGCGACGACGACGTCACCGCTCCGGTTGGGATGGAGGGCGTCTGTCCCGTCGACGTTCCTCAGCTGTTCCTTGCGAAGGATCGTCTGCACGACCTGGGCGCCGGGGTTCGCGGTGTCCGTCAGATTCTGGAAGGCATCGATGACACCCGTCCGGACTTCCTCGTAGGTCGTGCCGGCGGGGAGTGTCGGGTTGACGTAGATCTGGATCGTGCCGCCGGCCCAGCAGGCCTTGGCGAGATCAGTCGTCGCGGCCCCGCAGTTCGACGCCGTCGCTGCGGAGCTGGCGGACAGGGAGATCCCATCGACGGTCTTGTCGAAGAGGACCTTACGGGCATTCACCGCGTACCACTGCGGCGCGAATCCGTGGTCGGAACCGGCAAAGACGGTCGCGGCGGTCCCCATGTACTGGCGCGCCAATCCGAGCTTGGCGTCCGCCTCGTGGTAGGCCGATCGAATGTAGCCATCACGGATGGCGATCCTGTTGTCCTTGGCGCCATCGCCGTTGACATCGTCGTAGTAGGGGTTCGGATCGCCGTCCATGTCGGTCGGCGTTGTAAGTGCCATGAATTGGTGGCTGAACTCGTCGGTGACCGGGTACCCGACCATCGCCAGTTGAGTGTCCGGCTGGAGGGTCCCGAGGATGAACTTGAGGACGGCGTCGCCGTAGGCCTTCTGGAGGTCGCGGCCCTGCTGGACGTATGTGTCCTCGTCGATGATTCGCGCCTCGAGCGGAGCGAAGTCCGCGGCAACGGACGACGGGAAGTTGTCGGCGATGTACTTCTCGAGCTTGTTCTCGCCGGCTCCACCCGCGGGCAGCGCGTTGCAAGCGGGCGTGCCGCACGACGCGATGACCCGCTCAACGGAGGTGAAGTAGAGCTTGAACGACGACAGGTTGGGGGCGAGATCGATCAACTTGACGTAGAAGCCGGCGGTCTGTCCGACGCGTGCGCCGATGAGTCCGTCAGCGCCGCTCAGCTTGATCTCGTTGAAGTCGCCGACCCCGAGGTTCGTCGCGGCCTGGGACCCGTCCTTGGCGGCCGCGGATCGGACGAGGATCGCGTGGTCATACGCGGCCGTCCCGTTGACGACCGAGTCGTAGAGATACACGTCGTAGATGCGGGTCGGGTTCTGGGCCGCGAAGGAGGTGTTGACGGTCAGAGTCGTTTTCAAAGGCGGCGCGGCGGGGGCCATCG
>JANMPL010000159.1:0-2092 GCA_031369845.1 Chloroflexota bacterium | reverse complement strand
CTGCCATCCCGGAGATCGCCGCCGCCCGCGCCCGCGGCATGCCGAGCCGCGTGAGGTCGGCGTCCGCGAAGCGCGCGGGCGCCGGGAACACCGCCGAGAGGCCGGGCGCCTCGCCTCCACCCCCCGCCCGCAACCGCTCGCCACACAGTTCAACGAGCCGACCGATCAGGACGCGAGCACCACTCACAGTGATCTGCTGGCCGAGCATCGCCCGGACGGCCAGCTCGAAGCCGTCCCACGCCCCCGGCACCCGCAGGCCCGGTCGGGCCGCAACGAGCGGCGCGAGCACCGGATCCGAGGCGAGGTGGGCATTGATCACACCGACGTCCGTATCCAGATCGAACACCCGGCGGATGCGCCGCACGATCGTCGGCGCCACCGTTGCATCGGGAAACCGGATCGTCGCGGCGAGCGCCTCGCCTCCCTTGACCGGTATGACCTCGATCGTGCCGTGCCGCCCGTCCAGGTCGAGCGTCCGACGGTAGCGATCGTCCTCGACGACCTCGACGGCCGCGATCGCCCGGGCCGCCAGGAACTCGATCATCGAATTCCAGTCGTATGGGGGTGTGAAGCCGAGCTCGAGGGTGAACACCGCGCGATCCGAATTGGCCATCCTTAGCCGAAGTCGCGCCGCCCGGCGAAGTGGGCCACCACCTCCGGCCGCCGCAACTCGTAGATCGCGATCCGGTGGCCGCCCGGCGTGAGGAACGAGCAGCACGGACCCTGCGGTATCTCGAACGTTCCCTCGCGTGTCCAGCCGCGCGACTCAAGACCGGCCATGGCCTCGGCGAGCTGGCCGACGCGATAGACGAGGATCGGGCGCTCGCCCTCGAGGTGACCTGCGAGCAGGACGCGCGGCGATTCCTCGCCCAGCTCGACCATCGCTACCTTGATCCCCATGGCGTCGATGGCGAAGACGAGCCGAGCACCAAGAACATCGGTGAAATAGCGCATGTCGGAGGCCACGTCGCCGCTCGGCGTATAGATGAAATCCAGCTGCTCCAGCGTCATGTCGGTCCGCCTAGCTCAAGCGGGTCGCGGGAGCGCCCCGGAACAGGATCAAGACCTCCGACCAGTCGTCGGCGACCGACGATCATGATCCGCCCTCTGCTCGGGAGCGCGTCGCGCGGAAGCGTGGTCCGGTACCGTTGGGACGTGGAGATGGACGGTGATCGCGCTCGGCTCGACAGCATACTCTCCGGCCTTGGCGTCGCCTATGAATTGTTCCCCTGCGAGCCGGCGCTCGCCGATACGGCCCAGTTCTGCGCGGCCTACGGCTTCGCGCTTGAAGAATCGGCAAACACGATCGTCGTCGCCGGGAAGTCAGAGCCCCGTGTCTATGCGGCGTGTGTCGTGCTCGCGCCGCATCGGCTGGACGTCAATCGCACCGTTCGCAACCGATTGGGGTCGCGCAAGGCGTCATTCGCGTCGGCCGACGAGACGCGCCACCTGACCGGCATGGCGATCGGCGGAGTGACGCCGTTCGGCCTTCCACCCGGACTCCCGATCTGGGTTGACGCAGCGGTGATGGCCCGGCCACGCGTCGTCCTCGGAGGCGGCAGCCGGAGCTGGAAGGTCATCGCCCCGCCGTCCATCCTGCTGGCGCTGCGTAATGTAGCCCTGGTCGAAGGCCTGGCCGCCGCCGCCCCGCCGCCCGACTCAGGCTGACGGCCGGCCACGTCGCGACAAGGGGTCGTCTGCCCGGGCGGGATCGGGGTCCGTCGGCCCAAAGAAGCGGGCAGAGACGACGCCCGTGGCGATGACCGCCGTCGCGACAATCGCGAGCACGACCGGCGCTGAAATCCTGTCGGCGAGGGGCCCCGCGATGAGGATCGGCAGGAGGCTGGCGGCGCTGACGATCGACGCAAGGACGCCGAAAATGCGGCCACGCGCCGCTGCAGGCATGTGTTCGAAGAGCGCGGTCTGCGCCGAGACGGTCGTGGCGGCGTACGCGGCGCCGGCCAGGAAGGCAAGGACGACGACGACAGGGATCGCGACCTCCCTCCCTCCGAGCAGGGGTCCCACAATCGCGACGCCGATCGCGAGGGACCCGAACCCGACGAGGCCCGCTTCGGCCGACCGTCGGCGGGGC
>JANMPL010000154.1:0-5795 GCA_031369845.1 Chloroflexota bacterium | reverse complement strand
GCCCCGCCGAGGTGGACGAATCGGAGCCGTAGCGACTCGGGCTCGCTCCACGTCCGCGACCGCCAGGCGACCGGCAGACCGAGCCCGAGGACGGGGACGAGCGGCCGGCGGGCCACCATTTCGGCGGTAAGGCGTCCGTCGCCGTCGCGCTCCAGCGGCCGGACCCGAACGTAGTGCGGCAACAGCCGCGGCCAGCGCTCTACGTCGCGGACGAGGCGAAATACGAGGCTCGGGGGTGCGGCGACATCGACAGAAATGGTGCTTCTCACTGCGCCGGGTCCGGGAACGCAAACTTGACCCCGAACGCCGCGAGCTCGACGAGGCGCAGGTTCTCGAGCTCGTCCCACGAGAGCCAGGCGCACGTATCGGTCGTCCCGTCGATCTCGTCGCGGAGTTCGCCGCCGACGATCCGCATCCGATAGATGATCCCCAGAAAGTGGAGATCGCCGCCGCGGGCGAAGTTCGAATTCCGGTAGACGTGAGAGAAGATCCCGGCGACGCCCTCGATCTCCCCGACGAGGCCCGTCTCCTCCTCGAGCTCGCGGATCGCGGCGGCATCGGGATGCTCACCGAAGTGGATGCCGCCGCCCGGCATCGTCCACGCCCCGACATCGACTTCGAGGGCCGACAGACGAGCAAGGAGGACTCGCTCGTGGTTGTCCACGCAGAGCGAATAGCTGCCGATGCGGGTCCGCCGATTGGGCGGGTCGGGCTCCCTGATGGCCGGGTCGGTCACCTGCGGCTCACGGCCGCAGCAGAGACGCGATGAACCGCGGATCCAGTGCCCGCGACGCCGGAACGAGATCGCCCATCACGAGGCCCATCGTCTCACGGATTCCGCCTCGTTCCGCCAGGCGGCGGGCTGCGTGGTCGAACAGGAGGGGCCGGGCGAGAAACGCCTGGACCAGCAGGCTGAGCACATCTTTGGACCGAAACCTGGCGGTCATCGCCCGGTCGTAGCCGGCGAGCCCGTCGGGGTCGCCGTCGAGGTGGCGCTCGATGGCGGCGGCCGCCAGCCGGGCCGACACGAGCGCCCGATGGAGGCCTTCGCCGGTGAACGGGTCGAGGAATCCCGCCGCGTCCCCGATGAGCAGCCAGCCCGGACCGTGGCGCCGCGACACGCGGTGGCCGAGCGGGGCCGCTCCCTCGATTGGGTCGCAGCGCTCGGCGGCCCGCCAGTCGACGGGATCGTCGCTGGCCGGCGGGATGGCCGCGAGAACGGCCTCGACCGTCCGCTCGGCGCCGTATCTTCGTAGTCGTGACGCCCATGACCGACCGAGCACGATGCCGACGTTGACTCGGCCGCCGGGGACCGGCGCAAGGCCGACGTACCCGCCGCGGAACAGGATCATCCGCGCGTCGCGAGGAGCTGCAGGCCCCGGGTCGGCGACGTGGAACGTCAGTCCCACCCTGTCGCCAAGGAGTGGCGTGCGGCCGACGCCGAAGGCCCGGGCCACAGTCGAGCGGATGCCGTCGGCGCCGACGACGACGCGGGCCTCCACTGCGGTCTCCCCGTCAGCGTCCCGGGCGTTGACGTGGCCGGGTTCGACGCGCGTGACGGCGGCCCCGAGCCGGACGTCCGCTCCCGCGCGCCGCGCAAGGGCGAGAAGTGACGGGTCGAGCGCGGCCCGATCGAAGCTGACCGCCGGCGCGGCGAGCGAGCCGTCATCGCCGTAGGTGAGCCGAACCTTGGTTCCGCTGGCGGTCTCGAGGCGCATCGCCGGCGCCGGCCGCACAACGCTCGCAAGCGTCTCCCCGGCGACGCCGGCCGCGCGCAGCGCGTCGAGCGAAGCCGGCGAGCTGAAGACACCGCAGGCCCGCCAGCGATAGGCGGGCGACCGCTCAAAAAGAACCACCTCTCGTCCGCGCTTCGCCAGGTGAGTCGCGAGGACCGCGCCAGCCGGACCGCCGCCCACGATCGCGACGTCGACGGTCATGCCCGGATCGCCGCGATCGCGTAGCGGTGACCGATGAACCCGCGGAACTGGCCAACGGGGCGCATCCCGGCGCGGCCCAGCAGCTCCCGCATCTCCTGGGGCGTGTAGGCGCGACGAACCGACAGCGGCGCGTCGCGACGGGTGTAGCGGTTGCCCGTGAGAAGGTGGCCCACGAGCCATGCACCGAGCCAGTGCCGCCGGCGCCGGTCCAGGTCGTTGACGACGATGCCAAGGCGAGCGACCCGAGCCATCTCCATCAGCAGCGCGACGGCCTCGTCGGGCGGGAAGTGATGGACGACGAGCGACGCGTGGGCGATGTCGAACGAACGATCGGGGTGGGGAAGCTGCCGCCCGTCGGCCACATCGAGCGCGAGGCCACGGACACGGGCGAGTGCGGGCCGGGCGATACGCGCCGCGGCGAGCACCTCGGGACGGGCGTCGGTGGCGACCACCTCGAGCTGCCGGCCGCGGCGCCTGGCCTCCGCCAGCAGCGCGACAGGGATGTCCGCGCCGCCCGTGCCCACATCGATGATCGAGGTCGGGGTGGCGTCCATGTGGGTCGGCGCGACGCTCAACAGGCGATCGACCGCCAACCGGCTGATCCGCACGCCGCCGAGGGCGCGGTTGATCCTCCGCAGGTCGCGCAGGTTGCCGGCCAGCGCCGCCGGGTCGTCGAGGGGCCCGTCGAGGAGCTCCTCGGCATTGGTGAGGCGGTCCACCCGCGGAGCCTAGCCGACATCGACCGCTTGCTCCTGCAAATGCAGGACACTACGCCGGTGGACGCAGTAGCTGGATGATCGTCGTCGGCGGCGAGAGCCTGATCGACCTGATCGTCTATCCCGGCGGAAGGCTGGCCGCCATCCCCGGCGGCGGGCCGTTCAACACGGCACGGACGATTGGGCGGCTCGGCGGTTCATCGACGTATCTCGGCCGGCTCTCGACCGACCGGTTCGGACGGGCGCTGCTCGATCGGCTTGTGCTCGATGGCGTCGATTGCCGGCTCGTTCAGTCGACCGACCAACCGACGACGCTGGCGGTGGCCGAGCTCGATGACTCCGGCGCCGCGACCTACCAGTTCTACCTCGAGGGCACGGCCGCGCCAGGTCTCTCGTACGACGGCCTCGAGCACAGCCTGCCGGCTGGCTCCCGCGCGCTCCACGTCGGGACACTTGGGCTCGTCCTCGAGCCGATGGGCACCACCCTCGAATCGCTCGTCCACGCCGCCGGCGATGACATCGTCGTGATGGTCGACCCGAACTGCCGCCCGTCGGCCACGCCGGATCCCGCGTCACTACGGGCCCGCGTCCAGCGGCTCGCCGTGCGGGCCGACGTCATCAAGGTCAGTAACGACGATCTCGCGTTCCTCTACCCGGGGGCCGATGCCGACGCGGCCGCGCGGGCACTCCTCCAGGTGGGGCCCTCGGCGATTCTCGTGACCGATGGCGGCCGGGCGGTTCATATCGTGGTCCGGGGTGGCGCGACGGAACTGCCGGTCCCGCGCGTCGAGGTCGTCGACACGGTCGGGGCGGGCGACGCGTTCGGTGGCGCGTTCATCAGCTCATGGATCGAGCGTGGCCTCGGGCGGGGCGAGCTGGCGGACACCGACCGCCTCGGGCCGTCCGTGGAATTTGCGATCAGGGTCGCCAGCGAGACCTGCCGCCGGGCCGGCGCGGAGCCCCCGACGGCGGCCGAGATGGCCGACGCCGACTGAGGGAGGTTTCGCCGCCGGGCCCGCCGCGCCTCTCCAGGCCCGCCGCGCGGGCCTGCTACCCTCGGCCGGGATGACTCAAAGGACCGCGCGTCGCCGGCTTGCCTTCGCCGCCGTCGGTCTGATCGTCCTCGCGGGTGCGGCCCCGCCGGCGCTCGCAGCCATCTCCACGTTCTATCGGACGCAGAGTCTCGGCGACCGTGGCACAGATGTGGCCACGATCCAGCAGCTGTTCCGCGCACACCAGACCAGCGCTCCGTCACCGCCCGGCGGAAGGACCGTGACCGTTCGCGGAATCAACCCGCTCGTCCTACCCATCGACGGCATCTTCGGCCCAGCGACCGCCGACGGAGTCCGCGCATTCCAGGCATCCCGCGGTCTGTTCGAGAGTGGAATCGTGGATGGCGCGACGTGGGGAGCGCTCGTGATCCCGGTCGGCCCCGGCGCGACCGGCGACGCGGTCGCCGCCGTGCAGCGGCTCCTCCGAGAGAAGCGGGCGGCGGCTGAAGTTCCGATCGACGGCGTTTACGGCTCGGCGACGACGGCCGCGGTCAAGGCCTTCCAGGCGCACATGGGCCTGGCTCAGACGGGATCGGTCGATGGCGCGACCTGGCGGGCGCTCGTCTGGCACTTCGAGCTGCCGCGGTTCTCGCCGTCGGCGCTCTGCGACTACTCCAGCGGCAACGGTCCGGCCAACTGGGGCACCGCCGAGATGATCTCGACGCTGGAAGCCGCGGGCGCGACCACTTTGGCCGGCGGGTTCGGGCGCGTCGCGGTCGGCGACGTGTCGTTGGAGCACGGCGGCGACATCCCGGGTCATCTCACGCACGAGGTCGGGCTTGATGCCGATCTCCGACCGATGCGCAAGGCCAACGACCAGTGCTCGCACCCGACGAGGTGGACCCTGACGACCTACGACCGGGCGGCGACGAGGTCCCTCATCCAGGCGATCCGGGCGGCCACCCCCGGCCACGTGAAGTTCATCCTCTTCAACGACCCGGTGCTCATCGCTGAGGGACTGACCACCTTTCACTCGGCGCACGATGACCATCTCCACGTGATGCTGTGCGAGACATGGTTCAGCGACCCTCTCTATCGCTGCTGAGACCGCCATCGGGAGCGTGCGCGCCTCGGTGACATAATGGCCACGATGGCCACCGAGACAAAGCCCGCTGGCGCCGGACCGGGCGCGATCAGCCGGTCGGGCAACGGCGCGCCCTCGAGCTGGGGCCTGGGGGACGGCGCCGCGATCCCGTGGGAATACGCTCCGGCGCCGGAGTCGCGCGACGTCGTCACGCTCAAGGAACGCTACGGGCTGTTCATCGGCGGCCGCGAGGTCCCCTCATCCGACGGCGAGACGTTCGTCACCGTGAATCCCGCGACTGAGGAACCCCTCGCGAGGGTCGCCCGCGGCACGGCCGCCGACATGGACAAGGCCGTCCGGACCGCGCGAACCGCCTTCCGTCGCTCGTGGGGCTCGCTCCCTGGCCGGGAGCGGGCGAAGTACCTCTTCCGCATCGCCCGGATCCTCCAGGAGCGGTCGCGGGAGTTCGCGGTTCTCGAATCGATGGACTCCGGCAAGCCGATCAAGGAGTCTCGCGACGTCGACATCCCGCTCGCAGCTGCCCATTTCTGGTATTACGCCGGCTGGGCCGACAAGCTCGAGTACGCGTTTCCCGGCCGCGTCGCCCGACCGCTCGGCGTCGCTGCCCAGATCATCCCCTGGAACTTCCCCCTGCTCATGCTCGCGTGGAAGATCGCGCCAGCCCTCGCAGCCGGCAACACGGTCGTTCTCAAGCCCGCCTCGACGACGCCGCTGAGCGCGCTCCTCTTCGCCGACGTCTGCCGCCAGGTGGACTTGCCGCCGGGGGTCGTCAACATCGTCCCCGGACCAGGCGAGATCGGGATGGCACTCATCACCAACCCCGGGGTCGACAAGGTCGCCTTCACGGGCTCGACCGAAATCGGGCGGAAGATCTTCAAGGGCGTCGCGGGGACCGACAAGGCGCTCACCCTCGAGCTCGGTGGCAAGGCCGCCAACATCGTCTTCGACGACTGTGCGCTCGACCAGACCGTCGAGGGGATCGTCAACGGGATCTACTTCAACCAGGGCCACGTCTGCTGTGCCGGCTCGCGCCTTCTCGTGCAGG
>JANMPL010000153.1:0-10425 GCA_031369845.1 Chloroflexota bacterium | reverse complement strand
CGACGAGGCGTTCAACGGGCTCGGCTGGGCCATCATCGTCGTCGGGATCGCGATCGGTGGCGGCGCCGGGCTGTACACGGCGCGGACCGTGAAGATGACCGCGATGCCGCAGCTGGTGTCGCTGTTCAACGCGGTCGGCGGCGGCGCGGCCGCGCTGATCGCGATCGACGACTACCTCGGGCTTGCCGCCGCGCCATCGCCCCAGATCAACGTCGCGACGGTCCTCGACATCGTCATCGGCAGCATCACGTTCACCGGTTCGCTCATCGCCTCGGGCAAGCTCCAGGGGCTGATCCCGGGGAAGCCGATCCTCATCCCCGGCGGCCGGATCGTGACCGCGGCGCTCGCGGCCGTCACCGTGATCGGCGCGATCTACCTCTGGGCGGGCAACCTCAGCATCCCGGTCATGCTGATCATCCTCGCCGCGTCGCTTATCTTCGGCGTCACGATGGTCCTGCCGATCGGCGGGGCCGATATGCCCGTGGTCATCAGCCTCCTCAACTCGTTCACCGGGACCGCGGTCGCGATGGCCGGGTTCGTCCTGGGCAATGACGTCCTGATCATCGCCGGGGCCCTGGTCGGCGCGTCCGGCGCGATTCTCACGAAGCTCATGGCAGACGCGATGAACCGCTCGGTCCTGAACATCATGATCGGCGGATTCGGCGGCGGTGAAGGGACCGCTGGAGGCGCGGTCGAAGGCGGCGGCTCCGTCCGCTCGATCAGCGCCGACGATGTGGCGATCCAGCTGGCATACGCCCAGCATGTGATCGTCGTGCCAGGGTATGGCCTGGCAGTCGCCCAGGCCCAGCACGCCGTCCGCGAGCTGGCCGAGCTGCTCGAGGAGCGGGGTGTCGACGTCAAGTACGCGATCCACCCGGTCGCCGGCCGGATGCCGGGCCACATGAACGTCCTCCTCGCCGAGGCCAACGTCCCCTACCCCCAGCTCAAGGAGATGGAGGAGATCAACCCGGAGTTCGAGCGGGCCGACGTGGCGCTCGTGGTCGGTGCGAACGACGTCACCAACCCAGCCGCGCGGCGGCCTGGGTCGCCGGTATCCGGGATGCCGATCCTCGACGTCGACAAGGCCAAGTCGATCGTGGTGATCAAGCGCTCGATGGGCCGTGGCTACGCGGGCATCGACAACGAGCTGTACACCAACGAGAAGACGGGGATGCTCTTCGCCGATGCGAAGGAAGGCCTCGCGGCGCTAGTGGCGGCGGTCAAGGCGGTCTGAGCCCGCTGCCCGCTGCCCGCTGCCCGCTGCATGCCCCGATTCTCGCGGGACGAGCACGTGCGACCAGGTTGACGTCGGATTTGCCCATTTGGCACGCCCTACGAGAATCTCGGGCGGATTCCAGCCCAAAACGGCGACTTGGGCGCTGCCGAAGCGGTCAACTCGTCGCATGTGCACGTGGGGCGAGAATCCGAGCACGATCACTCCGTCGGGGCGCCCGACTCCAGGATCTCCACGTCCGCCACGGACGACACCGCCGCGATGATCGTCTCCTGCTTCGTGCCGGGATGGGGCCGAAGCTCCAGTTCGATTTCGTAGCGGCCCTTGCCAAGGCGCTGGCTGCTCACGCCGGCGATGTCGATCTTGCTTGCGGTCAGCGTCCGCGAGATCTCGCCGAGGGCTTCGAGCCTGCCGGCCAGGACGCGGAGGTGGACGAGGTCCTGCCCGCGCAGCCGGAAGCGTTTGATGACCCAGTTGAGCGGCCCGAGCGAGAAGACGATGAGCACCGTCGTCACGACCGCCACGAACCACGCGCCGGCGCCGGCGGCCATGCCGACGCCTGCCGTAGCCCAGAGACTCGCCGCTGTCGTCAGGCCACGGACCGACGTGCCGTATTTGAGAATCGCCCCGGCCCCGAGAAAACCGATACCGGAGACGATCTGCGCGGCGATCCGGGAGGGATCCGTGGGAACCGCGCCGCTGGGCGCGGCGGGCGACTCGAAGAAGAAGATCCCCAGCACGGTGAAGGCGGCAGACCCGAGGGAGACGAGCAGGTGGGTTCGCATTCCGGCTGGGTGGGCGTGGAGCTCACGCTCGAGCCCGATCGCCGCGCCGAGCACGGACGCGGCGACCAGCCGAAACGAGATATCGAGCTGCACGCCAAGGTCCAGGATCGGCAACGTCCGCGACCTCCGGTTCTCGGTCGGTGGGTCAGGCAGCCAGTCTATGGGGTATGGGGCCGCCTGGCTGCGGCGGACTTCTGCCGGGGCGGTTCGCCAGCACCCCGATATTTCCGCAAGCCAGGACCGCTCGATCCTCACGTTGACCGCCTCGTCGTTCGCCTATAACGACTCATACCTCGTATCGACGGCCTCGTCGCAGGACGCCGACACGATCCAGCTCGTCGCCCGGAACATCGCCGGGGGATGCGCGGTCGGCGACATCGGGCTCTACTCGTGGGCAATCTCGCCCGGCGGCTCGAAACTGACCCTCACGGCCGATAACGATGCCTGCGAGTCGCGGGCAGCTCTGATCGCCGGCGAGTGGCAGCGATCGGCCTGCAAGAACACCGAGAATCTCTGTCTGGGGACGCTGGAAGCCGGGCGCTACTCCTCCCAGTTCTTCACACCCGCCCTCAAGGCAGGTGAGACGTGGCGCGCTGACTTCGGGGCGCTGTCGTACACCGTGCCCGACGGCTGGGCGAACCAGGGCGACTGGCCCGCCACGTATGCTCTGACGACCCAGGCCGCATATGCGTCGGGTGCCCCCTACGAGGGACGCGTCGTACCCGACGAGATCACGTTGCTGGCCCGACCCGCGGCGGCGATCCTCCATGCCAATTGCGCTGAGGAGCCGGAACCCGGAGTGGGAACGTCTGCGCAGGAGCTCGTGGCCTGGATCACGTCGCATCCGGGCCTCATCGCGACGCCGGCCGGATCGATGAAGATCGACGGGCTAGATGCCACGATCATCGATCTCCGCTTGTCGCCCGATTGGACCGAGACCTGCCCCGATCAGCCCCCCTTCATCGCTGCTCCCCTGTACGTGGGCGAATACCACTGGTCGGTGAACGAAGGGGATCGGATCCGGACTGTCCTGCTCGACCTGCCGGGCGGGAACGCGGTGGCGATCATCGTCGACTCGGAGGACCCGGCGACCCTCGACGCCCTCGTCAATCAGGCGATGCCGATCATCTCCAGCTTCGACTTCACGCCGTAGGCCTCCTGCGGCGCAACGATGGGAGCGGGGTCGGCAGTTACGCGGCCGACCCCGCCTCCGTCAGCTCGATGCGGATCCGCTTGTTGATCCGGCCCTTCGATTCGTAGCCGGTGACGCGGATTCCGCCGACCTCGCGCGTGTTGGCGACGTGCGTCCCACCGTCGGCCTGGAGGTCGAGCCCGACGATCTCGATCGTCCTGATCTCCTCGATTCCCTCTGGGAGGAGGTTGATCTTCGTCCGGATCAGGTCGGGGATGGCAAAGGCCTCGTCGCGGGGCAGGACGTTGACCCGCACGTCGCGGGCGGCCGCGAGCTCCTCGTTGACCTTGGCCTCGATCTCGTCGACGAGATCGCCGCTCATCCGCTCGAACTCGAAGTCCATCCGGCCGCCGCCGGGCTCCATGTTGCCGCCGGTGACGAGCGCCCCGTAATCGCGCCAGACAACGCCGCACAGGGCGTGGAGGGCGGTGTGGGTCCTCATCAGGGCGAAGCGGCGGGCCCAGTCGAGATCGACAGAGACAATATCGCCGACCCCCGGCGGGCCGTCGTCCCCGGGCTCGAGCTCATGGACGATGTCGCCGGCCGACTTCTTCGCGCCCCGAACTGTCCAGGCGCGGCCGTCGGAGGTCCGCAGCATCAGCCCCCGGTCCGACGGCTGACCGCCGCCGCCCGGGTAGAACACGGTCCGATCGAGCACGACGAGCGGCGCGTCGTCGGCCCCGTCGCGCGCGACCACCCGGGCCTCGACCATACGGGCGTAGGCGTCCGAGTAGCAGAGCTGGCCGGCAGGGTCCACGACCTGGCCCCTACTTGACTGTCAAGGTCCCCGTCATCGCGGCAGGATGGACCTCGCACAGGAACGGATAGTCGCCCGCCGCGAGCGCCGGGATCTGGTACTCCTTCTTCGCCGGCCCGGTGAAGAACGATGTGTCACCGATGTCGACCTTCACCCCGGTCGAGTCCTTCAGCACCCAGTTGTGCGGGCCGGTGGAGGCGTCCTCGTTGTCGAAGACGACGGTGAATGGCGCGTTGGCCGGGCCCTCGAGCGTCTTCGGGTCGAATCCGCTTGTCGCCGCGCCATCGGGAGCCTTGACCGTCAGGACCGTACCGCCGGCACTACCCGACGATGGGACAGACGTGCTCGCGCTCGGGGCGGGCGTGGCTGCCGGGCTAGCCGCCGGCGATCCCGACGGGGCGCCCGACGCCGCACCCGAGCCCGACGGAACCGGCGTAACCGACGGCGCCGGGGCATAGGTCCAGCCGGGCGCCGAGGCGCTCGAACAGGCGGCGATCGCGAGGGCAGCGACGGCGACGAGGACGAGGACGCGGAGCGGCAGGCGGGACATGATCGGGCAACCTCATGTTTGGGTGCGCTGGCGGCGCAGGGATGTCGGACCGAATCTACCCGCCGCGGCCCGATCCTGTCGCGCTCAGCGAACCCCGGCCAGGCCGAGCCGGATCGCGACCGCGGCAGCCTCCACCCGACCGGACACGCCGAGCTTCGCCAGGATGTTCCCGACGTGCACACCGACGGTCTTCTGACTGATGAAGAGCCGCTCGCCGATCTCGCGATTCGTGCGGCCTTCTGAGATCAAGGCGAGCACTTCGTGCTCGCGGCGCGACAGGCCGAACGTGTCGGCGCGGGGCGCAGCTGCCTCTCCGACGACGCCACGGACGAGCGCGGATGGCGTTGTCCCGACGGCCGTCGGCGCCGCGGTCGCGAGGCCGTCCTCGGCGAGAAGCTCGTCGATTCCCTCCGGCAGGCGGATCATCGCCCTGCCCGCCAGCTCCCGCAGTTCGCGCAGCATCGGTCGGGCCGCGAGCCCCAGCGCGATCGTCGCGGCGGCCTGCAGCGGCGTCCGCGCCTTCGCCCGCGACGAGCGGCCCTCGCCGGTGCCGAGGATGGCCTCCGCCTCGCGCCAGCGGGCCCGGGCGACTTCGTACGGATTGGAGAGTTGATGCCAACAGTCGGCCACGGCTGCCCAGCTGGACGGGTCGTCGCGGCCCTCGAGCCTGCCGCGGTGAGCGGCCGCGGTAGCCAGATACGCGTCGGCCTCACGGCGCGAGCCGATCGCGCTCGACACGCCTGATGCCTGAGCGGACGCCTCCGCCTCGGCGACCACCTGGGCCGCGCGTGATCGAGCGTTCGCGAGGGCCGCGAGATCCCGCCGCGCGCGCGCATCGGCACCGGCGGCAGCATCGACCTCTGCCACTGTTGCGGCCATCTTGGCGACAAGGCTCCAGTCCTCGGACCCCTCAACGAGCTGCCAGCCCCGCTCGGCGGCGCGCCGCGCGTCGGCGTGGTCGTTGCGCCACAGCGCGAACGACGCCGCGGCTCGATAGACCGGCACGCCGTGCTGCGAGTCCCGGACCGTCTCGAGCTCGAGCAGGAGCTGCCCGAGAAGGCGTCCCGCGTACTCGCCGGCGCGCGTCTCGATTTCGACGATGGCGAGACTGTCGACCGAAACGACGAACGCAACTCCGGCCGGGCTCCACTCGAGGGCAGTCGCGCTCAGCGCCCGCGACTCCGCCCAGCGGCCGAGCAGGAAGAGTGAATCCGCGGCATTGCCCCGCAGGAAGTTGCCGTACACCGCCTCGAGCCCCGCCCGACGAGTCGCCTCGATCCCCTCGTACGCGACCTTCACGGCCTCCTCGCGGCGGCCGACGAGGTCGAGGACCGTCGTGAGATTCGCGTACACCCGGAACAGCTCGTCGTGGTCGGCGGCCTCCTCGGCCAGCGCGCGCGCCTCGAGCAGGAGCGCAACGCCCGATTCAGGGTCGTCGCCCCAACCGAGCGACACGCCGAGGGTGGTCGTCGCGTGGGCAAGCTGGGCTCGACCGTCGGCGCCGCACGCCTTCGCGACCCGGATCGCCTCTCGGGCCAGCCGTTCCGCGTCGGAGAACGTGCCCTCGAGCATCTTGACCTGGGCGAGGGCGGCGAGGACCGTCGCGCGCTCGACCGTGGGTTCGTCGGGAACGAGGGCGACGGCGCGCTCGAGTGCCGCGACGGCTCCGTCGCTGTCGCCGGCCGCCCGCCGGTACCGCCCGAGCCGCTCGTGGAGCAGCCCGAGGGCCGTCCGGTCGCGACGCTCGTCGAGCGAGCTCATGACGGTCTCGATGTAAGCAGATGCCCTGCTTGGCCGACCGGCAGCGAAGGCGGCCTCGGCGGCCCGGATCTGGAGCGGCGCCGGATCGGTTTCGGCGTCGATCCCGGGCGATGGCTCGGCGCCGGGTTGCGCGTTCCCTCGCCCGTTGGGACCGACCGACGAAAGGGCGAGCTCGAGGGCGGTCAGGGCGTCGCCCGGCGAGTGGACGGCCTCGGCCCGGCCAGCCGCGGCGATGGCGGCCTCGTGGACCTCCGGCGTCGCGTGGGCCTCGTGCCAGTGCCAGGCAGCCGCCGTCGGATGGGCGACCAGCCCGGCGGCGAGGGCAAGGTGGTGACGATACCGCTGTCCCGGCAGGAGATCCGCCACGACGGCCCGTCCCACGAGCTCGTGGCGGAAGTCAACGCCGGTCTCCCCGAGCTCGATGAGGCCGTGCTCAACCCCCTCGGTGAGCCCTGCCGTGAGATCCGCATCGATCGCCCCTTCACCGCGGCGGGGCAGGCTCGACGAGCGCGGTGGCAGTCGCTGGTCCGCGGTCAGCTCGTAGGCCGCGGCGACATCGGCCAGCTCGGGAATCGTCAACGGCCGGCCGGCCGGTGCCAGCAGACGCATGACGCGTCGGCACTCGGGCGATCGGAGCGCGAGGCGGGCGATGACGAGGTCATCGAACCGGCCCGTGAGTAGCGCCCCGGACAGCTCACGGCGGGCGGCGAGGAGCTCCTCGACGATGAGCGGAACACCGCCGCTCCGCTCCGCGGCGAGCACCAGGGCGGATCCCGTCGGCCGTTCGCCCTCGATGCCCTGGATGAGGTCGGCGAGCTCGCCGCGCCCCAGCGGCTCGATGCGGAATCGTTCCGCGGGCCTCCGCGCATCGGTCATGGCGACGACGTCGGCGGTCAACGGGTGGGATCGCGTCAGCTCGTCGGGCTGGTAGGACGCGACGAAGCAGACGCGGTGCGGCCGCTGGACCTGGGCGAGGAACGTGGCGAGGGCGCGGGTGCCGGCGTCGGCGTGATGGAGATCCTCGAGGACCAGCATGACGGGCCGGCGTGCGCCCAGCCTGCCGAGGACGCCGAGGATCCCTTCAAGCAGCCGTGCCTGGCGCCGCTCCGCCGACGTGACACTTGGCCGGACGGGAACGGCTCCCGATCGCGCCAGCCTGACGTGGAGCTCGGGCATGAGCCGGAGATGGTCCTCCACGCTCGGCCCGAGGAGGGTGACGAGGTCGTGATCTGACAGTGCCGCGAGCGTCGGGCGGAGTGCCTGGAGGATCGGCGCGTACGGCTCGTCGGTGCCGGCCGGTACGGATCGGCCGCGCAGAACCGTGAATGGTTCGGCCAAGGCGGTCAGGCGGGTCGTCGCTTCGGTCAGGAAGCGGCTGACGCCGACGCCGCCGGTCCCCTCGATCAGGACGGTCGTCGAGACCCCGGCGGTGGCAGCCTCAAGCGCAGGGGCGAGCCGTGTGAACGCCGACTCGCGCCCCACGAACCGCGCGCTCGTGAAACCGGCGGTCATGGCCGCATTCTAGGCCGCGCGCCGATCCCGGGTTCAGCGGGGACGAACGTCAGGCGCGGGCGCGGGCCTCCAGGAACGCAGACAGGACGTCGCCGTCGACCTCGGCGCTTCCCCACGCGTCATGGGCGGTCGGCAAGGCCCCCTCGTTGACGACGTCGCCGAGGGTCATCTTGTGGATCCAGCCCTGGCGCCCGTCGGGGCAGAGGACGAGCCAGTACGAGCCTGACCGCTCGATGAGCTGGACCTCGTCGCCCTGGTCGAGCTGCCCGATATCGGCCGAACGCAATTCGTCAGGCGCGTCGAGCAGGCGGACGACCCGGTAGCGGATCGTGCGGCGCTCGTAGCCTTCGGCCGGGTTGACACGGCCGGCGTCGAAGCTCAGCGGCTGAGCTGTGCTCGGGGTGCGCGCGGGATCGTTCTTGCGGGCCGCGATGAGGGACGGCCGGCGCCAGCGCGGCATGCTTGCCTCGACGTCGACGGGGCCAGGCACCCCGATATTCCTGACGACACCCCGGACCAGGTCGCCGGATGCGGCCACGGCGGTGCCTCGTGCGGCGTTGGCATGAAGGACATCGTCGGACGCAGGGGGCTCCTGGTCGCGACGCTTCTTCCCGAAGATCGCAAAGGCCATCGCCATCGCGACCGCCCCGGTCGTACCGACGAGCGTGGGCAGGAGCGGCAGATAGGATCGGTCGGGGCCGATACCGAGGGTACCGAGCGCGCCGGCGAGAGCGCCCCAGCTCACGTCTCCGGAAACGGTTCCCGGATCCGCCGCGGAGTCGCCGGCTCCCCCGCCGGCAGAACCACCGCTGCCTGTGCCGGCCGTGCCTGGACCGCCCGCTGTCGTAGTTCCGTCGCCGGACGAGTCGCCCGGGCGCGAGCCTGGATCGGTCGAGCCCAACCCGGCGACGCCACTCGTTCCGTCTGGGCCGCCCGGGCCATTGCCTGGGCCCGCCGCTGGATCGCCGCCGTTGGCCGGGCCGGGGCCGCCGGTATTCGTGCCACCTGGATCGGTCCCGCCGGCGCCCACGGAGCCGGGGACGCCGTTCGGGGGCGGCGTCGGCGTCGGCTGGCCGGTCGAGGCGGGGGTTGCGTCCGGAGTCGAGTCCGGGGTCGGCGTCGGTGCGGGCGTCGGTGGCGGTGTCTGCACCGGCGTTGGCTTCGGTGTCGGCGCCGGCGTGGGAGGCGGCGGCGGATCCTTGATCGTGACCGTCCCGCCGTCGGCCGTGGCCGTGAAGCGGCGGGTATCGGAGGCCTCGAACGTGATGTCGTGGGCACCGGCCGGCAACGTCGTCGTGAAACTGTGGGCAACGCCCTGCTTCCAGTCGGTGCCGCCGTCATCGCTCATGTCGTGAGCGGACCCGTCGATCAGGACCCGGACGTAGTCGGGTGCAGAGCCCTCGCGGTTCCGGTAGATGACGCTGAAGGAGATCGTCGTCGCTGTCGTGCCCGTCCGCGGTCCGGCCGTAGCGTTCAGCAGCTTCGTGGGCCCCTCGCCCGCGCCCGCAGGAAGGGCGACCGCCAGCAGCAACAGGACGGCGGCCGCGACAGCGCGGAGCATTGCCCGGGCGCCTCGCGATCCCGGTTGAACACGAATGAACGACAAGAGATAAGGCCTCCGCTCCGGGCATGATCACCCAGTGCTGGCCACACCATGCCGGGCTGAGCGGGGGGTCGCTATGGTACGGGTTTCCCACTCGCCAGCCCCTAACGCTCCGAAGCGTGCGCCAATGTCGGTGCGCACGATCACCGATCCGCCATCAGTACGGTGTACTGCGGTGTGGTTGGTGGGCCGGTCGGCCGGATCGGCCTGACCCGATGTAGTCATTGGCCGAAGGCCGCGGGGCGGCCACGATGCACGCATGCAGCTGATCCAGCCCACGCACCTTCTCCGGCCGGCCCGTGGGCCGCTCTTCCTGGGCACCATCGTCGGCGGCGTCCTGCTGGTCGGCGGTCTCGGCCTCGCGTGGCTTGAATTTGCCACTCCCATCGTCCGCGGGTTGACCCCGACCGTCGTCCGGCCAGCCCCAGACCAGCTGCTGGTCGGCGGCCTTGTGTGGGGCCTGTCGCTCGTCGTGCCGCCGTCTCTCGCGATCGTTGGGGCGATCCGGCTGTCGCTCGTGGCCACGGCCCTGCTCCGCCCGAACCCGGGCGCGGTCGGCAGCGTCGTTCAGGAGCTCGGCGACGAGTTCGTCGTGGCGCCCTCCGTTCGGCTGCCCGACGGCAAGAGCGTCCGCAACCTCGTTATTGGGCCGTTCGGCGTCGCGATCATCGGCGAACTGCCGATCCCGAAGAACCTGCGCCGCCACGGCAACTCATGGGAGTTCCGCCGAGCGGATGGCCGATGGGTCGCGTTCGAGAACCCGCTGGAGAAAGCGGCGCGCGACGCTGATCGCATCCGGCACTGGCTCGCCGGCGAGGATCGCGACTTCATCGTCAAGGTGTATCCGGCGGTCGTCGTCGAAAACGAGCATTTCGCCCGGACGCCTGCATGCGCAGCCATCAGTGCCGACCAGATCGCGGGCTGGCTCGCCGCGCTGCCGGCGCAGCGCTCGCTCAGCCCCGACCGACAGGCCGACATCGCAGACCGGATCCGTTCGATCGCCTGAGGGCGGTCGTGGCTCAGGCCGCGGC
>JANMPL010000088.1:0-2114 GCA_031369845.1 Chloroflexota bacterium | reverse complement strand
AGTGCGATCAGCTGCTCCGCCGTGCTTGCCAGGATGACCTCGACCCCGGCCTGGCCACGACGGCCCACCGCGAGCCACGCGTCCCGGCCCGCGAGCGGGTTGGCGGAGGCGGCCGCGGGTGCGCTTGCCGGAGCGTGGCCGGAGGACGACGGCCGCGGCGAAACGGCTGCCCCTGCGCAGCCCGCGAGGCCGGCGATGGCCACTGCCACCAGGACTCGCGAAACGGATCGGTCGGTGCGCATCGGTCTGCTCCATCCCGTATCGGGTTGCAGTCTCGAGCTGTGTTCGACCCTGGTACACCGCTGGCGCGGCAGCCGTTCCCGCAGCCGTTCGCGACGACGCAAAACCAGGGTCAGCGAAGCGACTCCGCGAGGTTGATTGCGGCGTCCATGCCGAGGGCCGACTCGAGTCGGTAGGTCTCCTCTCCCGTCGACCAGATGAGCGTGTCGCCGACCTCCCGGTGGGTGTCCTCCACGGCGTTGCCGTCGGGATCGATGTAGTAGAAGAAATGCGGCGCTCCGCTGATCCAATAGCCCTGCGACCCGCCTACCGTCACGCGAGTCAACTTCGTGCCGGTGTCGATGAACTTCTGGTAGAGGCTCGGGTCGACCCGGCCCTGGAACTCGCTGATGAGCAGGCCGATGCCCTTGGCCTCCGTGTCCGGCAGGCCCGGACCGCTCGCCCAGATGAGGTTCACCCGCCCGCCAGTGACCCAGGCGATATCCGGCGGGCCGATCACCGGATCCGGCGGCAGGACCAGGTCGAAGCCGGCACGCGCCTCGGCATCGGCGAGCGGAAGCACGACTCCAAGGCCCAGGCCGGAGCCGAGGGGGGACGGCGAGGCCGAGGCCGAAGGCGGGGCCGACCCCGAAGCCGAAGGCGACCCCGAAGCCGAAGGCGACCCCGCGGGCGTCACGCTGGCAAAGGGCGGCTGCGAGGGAACGTCCCCGAAGATGATCCGCAACCCCGGCAGGCCGAAACTGATCGCACCGGCGATCGCGGCCAGGACGAGGAGGGCCGCAATGGCGAGGACGAGCCCGCGCCGCATCGGCCGCAGGCCAAGGCCGAACCGGGGGCGACTGACCCCGCGCGATGGTTGGATGTCCAGCGCGACGATCCGAGCGCGCGCGAGCGCGGCCACGTCAGGCCGGCCCCCCTCGCCGTCGGCCGATGGGAACGCGACCCACGAGCCCATCTCGCGGAGGGCTCCACCGAGGGTCTCGTCCGAGATGGCGTGGAGCGGCTGCCGCGACTCAGCCACGGATCGGTCCTTCGTTCGCGGCCGCGAGCTGCTCGCGGAGCCTGCCAAGCGCTCGAGACAACCTCGACTTCACCGTCCCGCGCGGGAGCCCGAGTGTCTCGGCCGCCTCGGCTTCGGACAGGTCGAGGAAGTAGCGGGCACCGATGATCTCGCGATCCTCGTCACGAAGGCCATTGATCGCGGCGAGGAGCGCCTGCCGCGTCTCGCCGGCGAGGACCGCCGACTCGGGCGATGGAGCCGCATCACCCGGCCGGCGATCCTCGGCGGCGCGGAGGGCGAGTCCGGCGCGTCGGCCGGCCGACCTCCGGCGATTGCGGGCCTCGTTGGCGACGATCCGCAGCAGCCACGGCCGGAACGGCGCCTCCACCCGGAACCGCGCCAGCGCGGCGTAGGCCTTCACAAAGGCCTCCTGGACGGCGTCTTCGGCATCGCCATCCGGGGAGATGACATGGGCGGTCCGGACGGCGACGTCCTGGTATCGGCGAACCAGTTCCTCGTAGGCCATGACCTCGCCCGATTGCGCGCGTTCGATCAGTTCAACGTCTTCCAGTGGACGGCCCTCCACCTTCAACCGTAAGCGATACACCGTGGACGGCGGCCGGGTTCCCCGGCCGCTTTGGGGGCTGTCGCGACTGGGCGCGCCATCGCTGCGTTGCCGGCTGCGGTCCTCGCTCACGCACCTTGGGGTGCGCGCGCTCCGGTCCTCGCCGGCGCCTTGGGCTGACGCACCCACTCGCGACGAACGCAGTCGGGCCGGGCCGTCGTCCGCAGCCCGTAGCGCGACTACAATCCGGCGCATGTCCCCACCGGTCCCGCCCGAGCCGTCGCCGGGGCGCGTCTTCCGCCGATCCCT
>JANMPL010000084.1:0-4641 GCA_031369845.1 Chloroflexota bacterium | reverse complement strand
TGGAGCCGGCACGGGCGTCCTTGCCGAGGTCGTCGTTCGGGGCGACGAAGAGATCGACGGCCGTGCCGCCGGCCGCCGTGTCCGTCCGCCACTTGGTGAAGATGTCAGCGAACGGCTGCTCGACGACGTTGATCGTCAGGTCCGGATTCGCGGCGCGAACCTGGTCGAGGACCTTGTTCAGGGCGCCGGTCTCACCGCCACCCGAGCCGTAGGAGTGCCAGAGGGTGATCTCGCCGGTCAATGGCGCCGCCGCTCCCGACGGTTCGGCCGAGCCGCCGCTCGATGCGGCGGGCGGGGCGGACGACGCCGGGCTCGACGCCGCCGGTGAGGGAGTGGCACCGCCGCCGCACGCTGCGAGGGCGATGGTGAGGCCGGCGAATACGCCGAGCACTCGAAGCTTTGTGTTCATCTTTTCGCTATCTCCTCCAAGATTCGGTGGATGGCCGGCGGGGCCGGCCTCAGGTCGTCCGCTCGAGCGCGGATCCGGGCGATCGTGTTCGCGACGCTATGCCCGGCGGGCCGCGTCTTGCATGGACCTCGGTCTTGCCCCGTTCACCTCCCTTGCTGAGCGGGCGGCGATCCTGTCGACGCCCGGACGATGAGTTGAGTCGCGAGTCGCCGGTGTCTCGGCGGCTCGCCCGTGCCTGCAATGACGGCGAGCAGGAGGCGCGCGGCCTCCTCGCCCTTGCCGCGAATGGGTTGGTGGACAGTAGTCAACGGCGGATCCGTGGTTTGCGCCAGCTCGATGTCGTCGAAGCCGACGACGCTCACGTCGCGCGGGATCGACAGTCCCTGGTCCCGGAGGGCTCGGATCGCGCCGATGGCTATCGCGTCGCTCATCGCCAGAACGGCCGTTGGCCGCCGGCCCGCGGCCCAGGCTCGCTCAATTGCGGTGACGCCACCGGCGAACGTTGCCGGACTGACGATTACGTCGTCATCGGCGATGTCGACGCCAACCGCCGCGAAAGCGGTGCGATAGCCGCGCATCCGGCGGGCGACGACGTCCTCGGCCCCGCTCGGGGCATGTTCGGCCCGCTGGATCCCGATGACCAGCACGTCGCGGTGTCCCAGCTCGATCAGATGCTCGGCGGCGGCACGTGCCCCGCCCTCGTCGTCGACGTCGACCGAGTCGATCTTGTCGAACGGGTCCGAGTCGACCGTCGTCATCGGCAGGCCGGCCCGCCGGATCTCCGCAATCTCGGGATGATCCGCGGCCAGGCCGATCGCCACGACGCCGTCGACCGTCGCCCGGGCAATGGCCCGGGACAGGGACCCATGCAGCGGCGAAATGAAGTGGAGGCCGTAGCCGGCTTCCTCGGCGACCATGGCCACCCCGGCGCTGAACATCCCGAAGAACGGATTGGAGAAGATCATTGCGAGCGCCTGGGGCGTGAGCAACCCGATCGTCCCCGTGCGCCGCTGGGTGAGCATCCGGGCGACCGGATCCGGCCGATAGCCCAGCGAGTCGGCGATCTCCATGATCCGCGACGCCGTGTCGACGTTCAGCCGGCCGGGGTTGTTGAAGGCAAACGAAACGGCGGTCTTGGACACGCCGGCGGCTTCCGCCACGTCCGCGATCGTCACCCGTCGCTGGACTTGATGCTCCAAGCTGCCTCCTCAGGCCAGGAACGTGCCGTCGATCGCACCCGGTCTGGTTCGCAGCCTCGCGGCTGTGTATGATCCCGGGAAACGTGGCGGCAAACCGGTTTAGCAAACCGGTTTAGGCACCGTACCAGAATCACGGTTGCAACGTCAATACGGTTGAATCGAATCCGTTCCCACCCCTGCCAACAGAGAGAAATGCCCAACGTGTCCAGTCGCATCTCCCTGGCACTGACGATCCACAACCACCAGCCCGTCGGCAACTTCGGCTGGGTGATTGCCGAGACCTATGAACAGGCCTACCTGCCGATGCTCGAGGCCCTCGAACGGCACCCCGGCGTTCAGCTGGCCCTCCACTACACCGGTCCCCTCCTCGACTGGATCGCCGCCGAACGTCCCGAGTTCATCGAGCGGCTCGGGCGGCTCGTCGGGCGGGGCCAGATCGAGATCGTCGGCGGCGGCTGGTACGAGCCGGTCCTCGCCGCCCTGCCCGAGCGCGACCGGGTCGGGCAGCTCGTCCGGATGGCCGATGAGCTGGAGCGATTGTTCCGGACCCGGCCGCGCGGCGCGTGGCTCGCCGAGCGGGTCTGGGAGCCGGATCTGCCGACCGCGCTCATCACAGCCGGCTACCGCTGGACCGTCCTCGACGACGCCCACTTCCGGGCAGCAGCGATCCCCGAGGAGGGGCTCTGGGGCCCCTACACGACCGACGACCAGGGCAAGGTCCTGACGGTGTTCGGCACCGAGCAGGGGCTCCGCTACCGAATCCCGTTCGCGGAGGTCTCCGACGTCATCGGCTACCTCCGCGACCATGCCACGGAGGCCGGCGACCTGATCGGAACGATGGGCGACGATGGCGAGAAGTTCGGCGCCTGGCCGAAGACCTTCGAACATTGCTGGGGACCGACAGGCTGGGTCGACGAATTCTTCACGGGCCTCGAGGCAAATCGGGACTGGCTGAGCACGGTCACTCCATCCGCCTGGCTCGACGGGCACGGGCCAATCGGGCGTGTGTATCTCCCGACCGGCTCGTATGCCGAGATGGGCGAATGGGCACTACCCGCCGACGAGGCCCTCGCCTTCGCCCTCGCCGTCAAGGAGGCCAAGGCCGCCGGGCGGCCGGAGGCGCGCTGGCTGCGAGGGGCGATCTGGCGCAACTTCCAGATCAAATACCGCGAGGTCAACGACCTCCACAAGCAGATGCTCCGGGTCAGTGACCTCGTCGAGGCAATGCCGCGTGGCAGCGGCCGCGACATCGCCCGCGACAACCTCTACGCCGGCCAGTCGAACGATCCCTACTGGCACGGCCTGTTCGGCGGGATCTACCTTCCCGACCTCCGTGTGGCGGCGCTCCACCGCCTCATCGCTGCCGAGGATCGCGCGCTCGGCGGGCCAGGAGCAACGGTGGAATCCGGTCTGCTCCTCGACCTCGACCTCGACGGTAGTGACGAAGCCCTCCTCATCAGTGACGGACAGATCGTCGCGATCAAGCCCGACCAGGGGGCGGGCATCGGGCGCTGGGACATCCGCGCCGCCGCACATCCGCTCGCCGCGGTGATGCGGCGCCGGCCAGAGGCGTACCACGAGAAGGTCCGCGAACACGATCGAGCTGGGCACGCCCCGGCAGCAGCCTCCGACGAACCACCCGATGGCGGGCTCGCCTCCATCCACGACATCGTCATGGTGAAGCAGGAAGGCCTGTCAGAGCTCCTCCACTACGACCACTACGAACGGCGCTCCGGGCTGGTCCGACTGCTCCCGCTCTCGACGACGGCCTCGGAGTTCGACACTGGCAGCGCCCGCGATCTGGTATCCGCCCCCGGCGGAGGTTGGTCCCTCGACTCGATCGGTCCGGATCGCGTGTCGGCGTCGTTCGGCGAGGGTCCCGTCGAGATCCGGAAAACGATCCGGGTCGGTGGCGGGCGGCTCGATCCGTGGCTGGCGGTCGAGGTCGATGTCGTGAACACATCAGGCGATCGCCTCGATGCGCTGCTCGGGATCGAGTTCGCCGTCATGCTCCTCGGCGGCGGGCACAATCCGGCGGCCTTCCACGAGATCGACGGGCGGCGGGTCGCCCACGACGAGCGGCTCGAGGTGCGCGACATCGACCATTTTGCGTCCGGCAACGACCAACTCGGTGTCAGCCTGGAGACCGCCGTCGACGGACCGGTGAGCGCCTGGATCGCCCCGATCGAGAGCGTCTCGAACTCCGAGGCCGGCTTCGAGCTCGTCTATCAGGGCAGCGCCGTCTTGCTCGCTCGCCCGATCGCGCTCGCTCCAGGTGAACGCACCTCGCTCCGGGTTGACCAGCGGGTCACCGTCAGCGCGGACGTCTCGGCCGCGGAGGCCGCGGCCCGTCCGTGACCCGCGGCCGTCTCGCCGTTCACGCTCACTTCTACCAGCCCTCCCGGATCGATCCGTGGACGGGCCAGGTGCCGGAAGAGCCCGCGGCAGCACCGTTCCACGACTGGAACGAGCGGGTCGACGCCGAGTGTTATCGGCCGAATGCCGCGCGGGGCAATCTCGAGCGGATCTCCTGGGACCTCGGGCCGACGCTCGGGTCCTGGCTCGCCACTGCGGACCCGACGACGCAGCGGGCCTTCGCTGTCGCAGCGGCTGGCGGCAATGCGATGGCCCAGGCGTTCCATCACTCGATCCTGCCGATCGCCTCTGCCGCCGATCGCCGGACCGAGATCCGGTGGGGCATGCGCGAGTTCGAGATCCGTTTCGGCCGTCGCCCCGGCGGACTGTGGCTACCCGAGACGGCGGTCGATCTGCCGACGCTCCGGATCGCCGTCGAGGAAGGCGTTCGCTACACGATCCTCGCGCCATGGCAGGCGGCGGAACCCGCGATCGACACCCGTCGGCCGTACCGGGTCGAGGTCGGCGACGGCCTCTCGATCGTCGTGGTCTTCTACGACACCGGCCTGTCGACGTCGGTCTCGTTCGAGCCGGAGGCGACGTCCGACGCGGACCGCTTTGCTCGCGAACGGGTCGCGGCGCGGCTCGGGGGTGGCGATGCGCCAGGCGGCCAGCCGC
>JANMPL010000067.1:0-14470 GCA_031369845.1 Chloroflexota bacterium | reverse complement strand
GAAGAGCGCGACGAGGATCACGGGATACGGCAGGAAGATCGTCGCGACGCAGATGTAGAAGAGGAGGTTGCGGCCGGGCCACTGGATGCGCGAGAAGCCATACGCGATGAGCGTGTTCGACAGGACCGCGCCGATCGTCGCACCAACCGTGATGATCAGAGAGTTGGTGGCGAACACCCCGAACGGGATGTAGTTGACCGCATCGATGAAGTTCTGCCACACCCAGGTCGCCGGTATCAGCGTCGGGGGAAATTTCGTTCCTTCCGGGATCGACTTCACCGCGCTGACGAACATCCAGTAGAACGGGATGATGAAGAGGATCGAGCCGAGGATCAGGACGACCCTGGGCAGGATGGACATCTTCAGGAAGCGGGACAGACGCCAGCGGCTTGGTGCGTTCCTGATGATCGAAGGGGTTGGCTGGGTCGTCTCCATCATCCGCGCTCAGTTTCGTAGTACACCCAGCCGCTCGCCCACCGGAATACGGCGATGGCGAGGAGCAGGCTCACGACGAACAGGACGACCGACAGCGCGGCGGCATAGCCCATCTGCCCGAACTGGAAGGCCTGCTTGTAGATGTAGAAGACGTACGTGAGCAGCGAGTTGTCGGGTCCGGCAGCGTTGCGCCCGCCGCCCGTCAGGATGAAGGCCGAGGTGAACACCTGGAGGCCGAATGAGAGGCCGATGATCAGGTCATACAAGATGACCGGCGTCATCAGAGGGAGCGTGATGCTGCGGAACTTGCGGAAGGCACCGGCACCGTCGAGCTCGGCCGACTCGTAGAGCTCGATGGGGATACCCCGCAGCCCGGCGAGGAACACCAGCGCCCACTGGCCCGCCCCCAGCTGAGCCACCATCACGAGCGCGAGCTTCGTATAGGCAGGGTCGCCCAGCCAGTTCGGCGAGTAGAGCCCGACGCTCGTGAGCAGGAAGTTGACCAGCCCATAGCCCGGGTTGAGCAGCACGACAAAGACGAACGAGATCGCGAAGACCGGCAGGATCGAGGGCAGGTAGAAGATCGCCCGATAGACCGCGATCTCGCGAAGCCTTTGGTTCATCGCCAGGGCGAGGAGCATCGCCACCAGCACGCCGATCGGGACCGCCAGCGCGGTGTAGAAGATGGTGTTGTAGGCCGACTTCAGGAACAGCGGATCGGCGGCCATGCGCTGGTAGTTCTGGATGCCGATGAAGACCGGTTCCTTCAAGCCGGAGTAGCGGGTCAGGCTCAGGTAGAACGTGTAGAGGATCGGGAAGATGCTGAGGAGGATGAAGCCCACCAGCCAGGGGCTGATGAATATCAATCCCCACTTCAGATTGCGGCGATCTGCCTTGCCGAGCGTCGGGCGGGCAAGACGTCGCTTCGTAGTCGCTGCACCGGCCACGGCCATCTCATCGCCTCACAGAGGGCCTGGGTGAAATGCGGCGCAGGGACCTGGATGAGCAGGTCCCTGCGCCGCGCGAACCTCTAGTTCAGCAGCCGACGGCGTCAAGCTGCGGTTGAACCGAGTCCTGTACCTCCTTGAGGGCTTCCGCTGGGGTCTTCGTGTTGAGCTCCACCGAGCCCTGCGCCGACGTGAGTGCGTCCCAATACACGGCGCCCACCGCGAGCGGCGGTCGGTTGAGAGCAACCTGGAGCAGATCAAGGAAGGTCGCGTGCTGAGGATCGTAGAGCGACGTGTCCTCGAGCAGCGCCTTGATCGTCGGCAGGTGCGTCGAGTCCTTGGTGTACACCTTCTGGCCCTCGGGGCCGGCGATATACGTCATGAACTTGATCGCCTGCGCCTCGACCTTGGAGTCAGGGATCAACGCCATGGACCAGCCACCGGCCCATGTGGCGCTCTTGTCGCCGGCCTTGGGGACCGGAATGTAGGTGAAGCCGTAGTGGCCGTTTGGCGCGTACTTGACCTGCTCGGCAATGCGCCAGTCACCACTGATCGTCATGCCCAGCTTCTGGGTCCAGATGGGATTGGACTGAGCCGGTGGGTTGGGGGGCAGGTTCGTGCTGACCCAGCGGGTGATGGCCTGTGGGTCGCGCTCCTTGGCCCAGTCGTACAGGAACTGGTAGCCGGCGACGACGCCCGGATCGGTCGGCGTCACCTTGCAGGCAGCCGTGTCGGCGAACTTGCCACCGAACGTGAAGCCCCATGTGTAGTGCCAGCCCTGATCGAACGCTCCCGGCGTACCGCCCTCGTGGGGGCCGCCGGGAAGCCAGCCGATGACGTCGTAGTTACCGCTGGCGTCCTTCTTGCTGATCTTGTCAGCGATCTTGTTGACAAGCTCGATCGTGGGCGCGCCCTTCGAGATGTCGAGCTGCGCCGGATCCTCGCCCGCGGCGGTGATCAGGTCCTTGTTGTACCAAAGGGCACGAGCGTCCGTGTCGAACGGGATCGCGTACGTCTTGCCCTGGTACTGCGTCTCATTCCAGGCGAACTCGAGATGCTGGTCCTTCAGCGCCGCGACGTCGGCGGGGAGCTCTGCGAGGACGCCTTCGGCGGCGCGCTGGGGAACCGTGAATCGGTCGGCCATGTAGACGTCAGGTGCGGCACCGCCACGGATGGCTGTGATGAGCTTGGCGACGTCAGTCTCGGCGCCAGGCACGATCGTCATCTTCACGCAGATGTCCGGATTCGCCGCGTTGAAGGCATCGACGATCTTCTGGAGCACATCCGAATCGGGCGGCGTGTGACTCGTCCAGAACTTGACTTCGGTCGCGCCCGAACCGCATGCCTCGCCGGTCGCCGGGGACCCTTCGGCCGACGGCGCGGCGCTCGACCCGCTGGCGGGTGGCGCGACGGAGCCGCCTGGCGAGCTCGTGGCCGCCGGACCGCACGCTCCCACAAGGAGCGCGAAGACCGACAGAAGTACGACCCACCTGATTCGCCCGGAAGACGTTCTCATGACTCCTCCTCCTAGGTTCTGCGATCGCAAGAAACCCTGGGGTTCAGCCACGTCCGCGCACGGAACACTGAGAGCACGAATCTCCCGACGACATCGTCGGCTGGAGCGAGATCCCTGGAGCTCAAGCGCGTCGTGGAGCGAGATAGCGGCGCGCACCTCCTCCCGGCACGCGGTGTGTCCGAGCATCACCGAAGTCGGACTGTCACCGTTGTCATAACGCAAACGCAATCACGTCGTCAAGGGACAGAAACGATTCATTCCGATCAAAGGCTAAGAAATCTAAAGAGACTCACGCTGGAAATGGCAGTCCCTCCCGAGCGGGGGCCTGCAGACACGGCGCGTATCATTCGGCAGACGGAGCAACGGGAGGCAGCCCATGGAGCTCATCCCAACCATCCTCATTCTGGCATTCGCGGCCGCGCCCATCGCGCTTGTCGGTGGCTGGCTCGCCGGTCGTGGGCATGGACGTCTGGGAGCGCTCGTCAGCGGCCATTCTGGCATCGGCTGGTGGCAGACGACGATGCCCTGGCCGCGGGGAGTCCAGGAAGACGACGACTTCAAGTGGAACTTCGGGGATCGCAACCAGCCGATCGCCGAATCGATTGGCCGAGTGCCGGCAGCTGGCGCGGCAATGGGCATCGTCGAGCCTCCGCGGACACCGCAACAGCCCCGAACTCGGATCCGCTGATCTCCGGACACGCTCCCGGAGACGCGGCGGCCGGAACTGCCGCTACACAGCCCCCCGGACGGTCGCGGCGATACGGCGGAGTCGGTTGTGAGCCCCGGCCATCCAGGAGACGTCGGCCGGCAGGTATCGCTTCGGCATCTTTGCGACGATGGTGTAGTTGGCGTCGCAGACGTTCGCGATCGGCGAGCGGGACGCCTGCGTGACCAGCTGGTACGTGTCCATGATCGAGAGGCCAGAAGCTTCGGAGATCCAGCGGATCAGCTGCGTGTGGGCGATCCGGAATGCATCCTCGAGCGGCCGATATGAGCCGGCCACCATGATGCTTTCGTCGTCTTCGAGCCGAGGCCATACGCAGTAGGTCCCCTTGATGACCTCGGTCGTCAGCAGCGTGTTCATGGCACCCTCGACCGCCACCCCGCAGACCTCTCCTTCACCCATCGTGTAGTGGCCGTCGCCGATCGAGAACAGGGCGCCCTCGACGTTTACCCCGAGGTAGATCGTTGTCCCGGCGCGCGCTTCGGGCGTGTCCATGTTTCCGCCGAAGGCCTCAGGCACCAGCACATTCCGCGCCTCGCCCGCCTCGGGCGCGACGCCGATCGTCCCGAGAAACGGTTCAAGCGGAAGTTGAACCTCGTAGTCGGAGTCGAGGGCGCGGTACGTGACATCGCCCGCCGTTCGGTCCACGGCGTAGACCCAGGTTCGTTCGGGCAGGGCAGCCTGAAGCGTTGGCGTGAACTTCGTGGATGTCAGCGCCCCGAACAGGGGAACGGTCGTCGACACCGCCCAGTCTCGAGCCGGCTGGACATCGATGAGGTGGATCGCCTGGGTGTCGCCGGGCGCCGCGCCCTCGACGAAGAACGGGCCTGTTTGCGGGTTGATGAATGGGTAGACGATCGACCGGCTCGGCAGATCCTCGCTCGTACGGATCCGCCCCGCGAAGGCGTCCTCCGTGTAGAGGTCGAGGACCTCGCCCGGCTGCACGCGCATGACGGGTTCGCGCCCACCGAACGTCCACGCGTACTGGTCCGGCGTCGGCACAAACCGGGTCGGTGCCGGTTGCGTGGTCATCGGTGCGCCTCCGATCTACCGAGTTCAGTCGACCAATCCTACCGATTCCGATGTGCACCGCGGCCGGGTCTCAGAGCGGGGCTTGCGTGATCCCGTCGAGGATTCCAGCAATCGAGGCAGGGTCCAGCTCGCCTGCGCCCGGAACGAGGGCGTTTGCAATACCCGCTGCCAGTCCCAGCCGGGCCGCCTCGACGATCGACTCGCCGCGGGCAAATGCGATCGCGAGACCGCCGAGGAATGCGTCGCCGCTCCCGACGGGGTAGGCGCCTCGAAGAACTGGCGGTACAAGCTGAATTGGGTCGTCCGCACCAACGACGACCGCGCCCCCAGGGCCGATTGTCACGATCACGCAGGCAGCACCTGCGTCGCGCAGGATGCGGCCCGCGCTGGCCGCCGATTGGGCGTCCGTGACCGACACCCCGCTCGCCTCGCCGGCTTCGGCCGCGTTGACCTTGAGGATCGCGGGGCGTTCGCCGAGGAGGGCGGGAAGGGCCGGTCCGTACGTATCGGCGAGGACCGGGACGGTGCGCGAGCTGGCCAACGCGATCCTGGCGATCCGCGCGAAGCCGTCCGGCGGCGCGCCCGGCGGCAGGCTGCCAGAAAGAGCGACGGCCGCCATGTCGCCGCGTTCAAGTTCGGCCCAGACGATCGCTTCGAGTGCATCCCAGGCCGCGGGGTCGATCTTCTCGCCGCGCTCGTAAATCTCCGTCATCACGCTGCTTGATCGGTCGAGGATCGAGATGCATGTCCGCGTTTCGCCGGTTCCGCGGGCCATCCGCGTCTCGATGCCGAGCTCGGTCAATCGGTCGACGATCCAGTCGCCGGCCCGGCCGGCGACGATCCCGACGGCCATGACCGACCCGCCCAGTGTCACCGCCGCGCGCGCCGCGTTGAGGCCCTTGCCGCCGGCGACCGCGACGCCCGATTGCGGCCGATGGATGTCCCCGGGAACAAGCCGATCGATCTCGAAGAGCCGATCGAGCCATGGGTTCGCGGCGACGAAGAGCAGCCGCCTCCGGAGCACGGCCGCGCCCGACCCGCTCATTGGCCAACCCAGGGGGCGATCGCATCACGGGCCTCGGGGAGCGTCGCCTGGCCGTCCACGCCGCCGGCCCGTCGCGTCGACAGCGCGCCGCAGACGACACCGAGCTCGAGACTCTCGCGGACGTCCTCACCGTCGAGCCACGCCCGAAGGAAGCCGGCGTTGAACGAATCGCCGGCGCCGGTCGTGTCGACCGGCTCGATCGGCATCGCCGGGACCCGGACGATCGGGCCGTCGGCCCGACAGGCGAGCGCTCCTCCGGCGCCGAGCTTGACCGCGACGATCGGTCCGCCGTCGGTCCGCCCGACCGACCCGTCCGTGGCAAGGGCCCGCGCGGCGTCATCGACATTGTCGACTCCGGCGATCCGGCGAGCTTCGGCGGCGTTCGGAAAGAAGACGTCCGACGCCCGGAGCATCGCCTCGACGCCGCCAGCCCACCGGTTGGTCGGGTCCCAGTTTGTATCGAACGAGGTCGTCAGGCCGCGCTCGCGGGCAGCGGCGAAGAATGCAGGCAGCCGGTCCCTGCTCGTGTCCTGGAGGAAGAACGAACCCGAGTGAAGATGCCGCGCCCGGCCGATCATCGAGGCTGGGACCGCATCCACGTCGAGCGCCCCGATCGCACCCATCGCGGTCAGGATCGCCCGGTCGGTTCCACTCGTCAGGATCACCGACGCGCCTGTCGGCCGATTCGCGTCGACCGTGCACGCCGAGACGTCAACCCCACGCCGCGCCATCTCGTCCAGCATGTACCGCCCGAACACATCGTCGCCGACGACCCCGCAGAAGGCGACTCGGAGCTCGAGACGCGCCGCGCCGCAGGCGAAGATCGCCGACGAGCTCCCGACGGTCATCCGGATCGATCGGACGACGCGCTCCACCTCGCCGAACACCGGTACCGGGTCCGGATCGGCGATGACGATATCGGGGTTGATCTCGCCGACGACGAGGATGTCGATGTCGCCGGTGGGCGTCGTCACGCTCAGTACTCCCGATACCAGCCGTCGCCCGGCATCGGGCCGGATGTCAGCCGGCTTGGCCGATCGTGCCAGGGCCGGCCGACCGACTCGACGAGATCAACCAGTCGGCCAAGCCGCTCGCGGCCGGTGGTTGCCAGAAACGCGTCGCGGGCAGCCGGCTCCATCGTCGCTGCCTCCGCCCAGACGGACCGACCAACGAGGACGCCGCTCGCGCCGGCGTCGCACGCCGTCGAGACCTGGGCCTCGAAGGTCGCCTCGTCGACCCCGCCCGACAGGAGGACCCACGGCACCGACGATGCCTCATCGAGCTCAGCGCACGCCTCGCGCCAAAGGCCACGATCCGTCACCAAAGGATCGTATGGGAACTCCGCCTTGAGGATGTCGCCGCCGATGGCCGTAAGCCTGCGCGCCGTTTCGACGACCACTCGCCGGCGCGCCTCGCCGGTCAGCGTTTGGCCGGCGACGACGGAGAAGGACAGCGGCTCGACGAAGAGAGCGAGGTCCAGGGCCCGGCAGTCGGCCGCGACGCGAGCGACGAGATCTTCCTGGTCCGCGGCATTCGCCGCATCCGGGTGGTAGTAGACGAGGAGCTTGGCAGCCGATACGCCCATCCGCTTCGCCTTCGCGACGCTCCAGCCGTCGAGGATCCGGCTGACTCGGGCGGTCGGCGGCCCCTCGAACCCGGTCGCTTCGAGGGCGACGATCAGACCGGCCCGGGCGGGCAATGACCCGTCGGCGATGCATTGGGCCGCACCGATCTCCGGGTCGAGCAGCGTCCCCGTCGCAACCGGGGCGAGGGCCCGCACCGCTGCCCGCTTGAAGGCGACCATCTCGTCGTACGTGACCGACTCGGGATCGGCCGGGCGTAGCTCTCGGCGGAGGTTCTGGCGGTGGTCGAGGGCCAGGACGGCGAACGTCCCGCGCGGCGAGGCACAGGACTCGAGACCGCGGCGGGTACCGAGTACAAACGAGCGGCGAGGCTCGGCGGTCATTCCGGCCCCAGCCGGAGAATCCGCCGAGCGTTGTCGCTGTAGACCTTGCGCAGGACGTCGTCGGGCAGCCCGATACCGTGGATCTGCCAGCGGCCCTGGCCCGGAACCGGTTCCGTGCCGTAGTCGAATGACTCGTCGAGTGTCTCGAGGAACCGGTAATGGACCGCGTACACGTCCGGGTCTGGCCCCACGTCCACCCCGAACAGGATCCGATCTGCGTGGCGAAGGAAGAAGGCCCGTGCCGAATATGGCTGGCGACCGAGCTCCCCGAGCCGCGCGGCGATGTCGACGCTGAGATTCGGGTGTTCGTCCAGCAGTCGCCCTACAAGGCCGAGGTCCTCGGCGGCACAGCCGACATGAGCGCCGACGAACGTCGTTCCAGGATGGCGTGCGACGAGGCGCTCGAAGGCGGCCAGCAGCTCGTCGAACGACGGAAAGCCGGGCTCATCGGGATCGTGGGCCGGCTGGGCCGGCCAGAAATGCCAGTCGGGATGGGCGTGGAGCTCCTCCCAGCGCTCATTCTCCGGGTCGAGTGGCTCGAAGAATGCGATCGGATCGGCGATGTGGATCAGGACCGGGAGACCAAGCTCCCCGGCGGCGACCCAGAGCGGGTCGAGCCGTGGATCGTCGACAGCGACGATGCGGCCGTCGGGATCGCGCGCCCGCAGGCCAAGCAGCTTCCAGACCTTGAGCCCTCGCGCGCCCCGCGCGGCGGAGTCCCGCAACCGGGCCGCCTCGGTCTGGCCGAACGCCGGGTCAGCGGCCCAGCCCTCGTACCCGAGGCCGGCGAAGACCGCAACCCGCGCCGGATAGGCGACCTGCCAGCGCTCGATCTCCGCCGACAGGGCATCGCCGTGGCCGCCATCGAGGTCGACGAGCATCTCCACGCCGGATTCGTCGAGGGTTTCGATCAGCTGGGCCGGAGCACGCGCCGCCCACTCCCCGCCGAAGGCGGAGCCCAGGTGGTTGTGGGCGTCGACGACGGGGAACTTCGGGCGCCGAACCTCGTGCACCGGGACGCGGAGCGACGATCGCGGCCGGAAATCAGCAAGACGAAGATCGTCGGAGCTCATTCCCGGCCGAGGATGACAACCTGGCCGAGGTGCCGTGGCGCATCGGGATCGCGGCCGCGCGTCAGCGCCAGGCTGAGCGCGAGGGCATGGGCCGGGTGAACGAGCAGCGGCAGGCGGGCGGTGGGATGGAGCTCGCCACCGATGAGGCTCATGTCGCCGCTTGCCCCGCGGGCCTCGTCCTCGTCGCGGGCGATCACCCACGTCGCCGCGCCGAGGCGCCCCGCCTCCTCGACCACCGCCACCTCCTCGCGGGCACCGGCCCCGCCCACCAGTCCGACGACGAGCATGCCCGGCTCGCAGACCGAGATCGGGCCGTGGCGGAACTCGAGCGGTTCGTACGCGTTGGTCGGAACCTGGCTCGTCTCGGTCAGCTTGAGGCCCCACTCCGACGCGATGCCAAAGGCCGGGCCCCCGCCCAGGACGACGACGCGGCTCCAGTCGGTGGCGCCCAGCCGGCGCCCGACCACCGCCGCGGCCGCCGATTCGCGCCAGCGTTCCGGAGCCTGTGCCAGGTCCGCCGCGAGCGCGTCGTCTCGACCAACCCCCGCCACGACCCCGAGAAGCAGCGCGAGCATGCTGGCGAACGACCGGGTCATCACGATCGCCGCTTCGTCGCCGGCCGGCGATACAAGCGTCACGCCGGCAATGGAGGCGAGCGGGCTGTCGGCGCGACAGGTGACGGCGATCGTCGGGCGACCCGCGACCCGCATCCGCTCGGCGACCGTGACGGCCTCTGACGTCGACCCGGAGCGGGAGATGATGACGACCGGTTCGCGGCCTGCGGCGTCAGCTGACACGAGCGCGCCCTCCGGCCGAAGGATCAATTCGGAGAGCGGTGTCGCCGCGACCGTCCGGCCCAGGATCGCTCGCGCGACCGCGGCGACGGACTGGGCGAGGTAGTACGACGAGCCGGCCCCCGTGACGACGATCCGCTCCGCGGAGTCAAGGAGCTCGGCGGCTGCCGCCGGCGCACGCGACGCGGCCTCGAGGGCCGCGGCGATGGCCTCGCCGGACGTCGCGCTCTCGCGCCAGGTCAGCAGATCCTCGAATGCCGTCATCGGTCGCGCAGCTCCACGGAATAACGGTAGCGGTCGCCGCGGACCGTGCTCCGACAGAACTCGATTGGCAGGTCGTCCTGGTCGAATGCGATCCGCTCCACCCGGAGCGCGGGCTCGCCGCGACGCTGGTCGAGGAGGGTGGCCTCGTCGGCTGTGAGCAGGACGGGCTCGAACGTCTCGCGCGCTCGTGTCGGGCGGCAGCCATAGACGGTCAGTAGCGTGTCGTACAGGCGGACCACAGAGAAGTCGACAGTCTCGAGACCCGGAAACCGCTCCGCCGGCAGGTGGCTCGTCTCAACGACGAGCGGGTCGGGTCCGGCGAGCCGAAGCCGGCGGAGGGCGATGACTTCCGTGCCGGCGGGCACGGCGAGCGCTTCGGCTACGAGGTCCGTGGCCGGCAACTTGCGCAGCTCGAGCACCCTCGTCCCTGGCACCAGCCCGTGTCGTTCGATCTCGCGGCTGAAGGAGTAGAACCCGCCGATCGTGTGCTCGAAGCGCGGCACGGTGACGTACGTTCCCAGACCGCGCCGGATCTCGAGCAGCCCCTCCGTGACCAGCCCGGCGAGCGCCTGTCGGACGGTCGCCCGGCTCACTCCGTACTCCGCCATGAGCTCTGGTTCCGTTGCGACCTGGCCGCCGGGTCGCAGGTCGCCGCTCCGGATCCTGTCCCGCAGCTCGGCCTCGATCTGCCGGTAGAGCGGCAATCGCGAAACGGCCACTGGGCTCATCCCTTGATCCCCGTCAGGGCGATTCCGCGCACGAAATGGCGCTGGGCCAGAACGAAGAGAACGATCATCGGGATCACGCTGACGAGAGCGCCGGCCATGAGCAGCGGCCATTTCCCGACGTATTGGCCCTGGAACAGCGACAGGCCGGCCGTCAGGGTGAACGACTGGACGTCGCGCAGGTAGATGATCGGGTTGATGAAGTCGTTCCACGACCACATGAACGTGAAGATCGCCAGCGTCGCGAGCGCGGGACGAGCCAGCGGCAGGTAGATGTGCCGGTAGATCTGCCAGGGATTCGCTCCGTCGACGCGCGCTGCATCGCCAAGCTCGCGTGGGATCGTCAGGAAGAACTGGCGGAGGAGGAACGTCCCGAATGCACCGCCGAGGAACGCGCCGACCCACAGCGGCTCCTGCGTGCCGATCCAGTTGCCGCTCGTGCTGAACGGATGGGGGAGGATCCGGTAGAGGATGAAGTTCGGGACGAGGACGACCTGGAACGGGATGATCAGGGTGACCAGGAGCAGGCCGAAGAGCTGGCCCCGGAACCGGAAACGCAGCGCCGAGAAGGCAAACGCCGCCATGGAGCAGCTGACGAGCTGGCCGACGGTGTTGAGGACCGCCAACTTGACGGAGTTCACGAAGAAGGCCCCGAACGGCAACGCGTTCCACATGTCCGCGTAATTCTCCCAGCGCGGCTGGGCCGGGATAAGGACCGGCGGGGTCGCGAAGACCTCGGCACGAGTCTTGAGCGACGTCGAGATCATCCAGAGGAATGGCACCATCATCAGGATCCCGCCGGCGATCAGCAGGGAGATGAGGACGGCACGCCGGATTCGGCGGGTCCGGGCTGGCCACGGGGATCGCACGATGGCCGGGCGAGCGGTCGCGGTCGTGGTGCTCACGTCGTCCTCACTGGTAGTGGACCCAGCGGTTCTGGGACCGGAAATAGATCGCCGTGAAGATGGCCACGATGAGGAAGAGGATCCACGAGGCCGCTGTCGCGTAGCCCATCTTGAAGAACTTGAAGCCGTTCTCGTAGTTGAAGTAGACGACTGTGATGGTCGCGTCGGACGGGCGCGGGCGCTGCAGGACGAAGACCTGGTCGAACACCTGGAACGCGCCGATCAGGCTGAGGACGCCGGTGAAGAAGATGCTCGGCGTCAGAAGCGGCAGGACGACATTCCGGAAGCGGGCCCAGCGACCTGCGCCGTCGACGCTCGCCGCATCGAGCAGCTCCATCGGGATCGCCTGGAGCCCGGCCAGGAAGATGATTACGTCGGTCCCGAGGCCCTGCCAGACCGACATCGCGACGATCGACGGCATCGCCAGCGTCGGATTGCTCAGCCACTTCTGCGAACTGATCCCGAACACGCCAAGGAACTCGTTGAGCAGGCCCGAATCGGCAGCGTAGATCCACTGCCAGACGAGGGCGATCGCGATCGTTGACGTCACGACCGGCAGGAAATAGGCGGTTCGGATCCAGGCGATTCCACGGATTGTCTGGTTGAGGGCGAGCGCGATGAAGAGCGAGATCAGCATCCCGATCGGAACCGACGTGACGGTGTAGAACGCCGTGTTCCGGAGCGCCTTGAGGAATCGATCGTCCGACGCGAGCTCGACGAAGTTGTCCAGGCCGACGAGCTTCGGAGCCGTGAGCAGGTCCCACTCCGTCAGGCTGATCGCGACGGTGGCGAGGATCGGTCCGGCCGACAGGATGGCGAGCCCGATGAGCGTCGGAGCGAGGAAGAGGAGCGCCCAGCGCCCCTCTCCCCCCAGCGGGCTCCGGCCGCGACCCGCGGACCGGCGACCGCCGATTGCCGTCACCGAGACCCCCGCCCGGCCACGCCGTCCCTCACTGCCCCGCGAGGATCGCGTTCAGCTCGGGCAGGACCTTGTCGATCGCCTCGCGCACAGTCTCGGTCGGTTCCTGGAAGACGTTCGCGTCGAGCTCCGTTTGGAGCACCGTCGTGAAGTCGTTGTAGCCCTTGAACGACGGCTTGATGTGGGCGTAGGCGAGCGCGTCGGCCAGGACCTTGGCGCCGTCGAAGGACGACGAGTACGGTCCGGCGAGGACCTCCTTGTTCGCAGGCAGCGACGCACGGAGCTCCATCAGCTTCGTCTGGGCCGCCGGGCTGGAGAGGTACTTGACGAACTCCCAGGCAGCGTCCGGGCTCGCGGTCTTCGCGTAGACGACGGCGCCGGTCGGGTTCACCGAGGTCGCCTGACCCGCCGGTCCTTTCGGCAGTGGCGCGATTCCGAGGTCGATTCCGGCGGCCTGATGCGTCGCGACGAGCCAGGAGCCATTCGCCTCCATCGCGGCTTGACCCTGCTCGAAGGCATCGCCGAGGACATCGGTGATCGCCGCGTCGGGCATCACCTTGTCCTTCCAGATGAGGTCCGCCAGACGCTGGATCCCGCCGGCGGCTTGATCCGTGCCGAGCACGGTCGACTTCCCGTCCGGCGCGAGGATGTCACCGCCGTTCTGCCAGACGAGCGACGACCAGTAGTTCTCCATGTCGCTCGTCTCGGTGTAGAAACCCCACTGGCTGACCTTGCCGTCGGCGCCCGTGATCGTGAGGGTCTTGGCCACCTCGGTCAGCTTTGCCCAGTCCCAGGTGTCGTCCGGATAGGGGACGCTCGCCGCGTCGAACATCGCCTTGTTGTAGTAGAGCGCGACGACGTTCAGATCGCGGGGCAAGCCGAACTGGCCGTCCGCCGTCGTGAAGTCCTTGACGGCCTGGTCTGATAGCTGGCCGAGGTCGTAGCCGCTCCGCTCGATAAGTGGCTTCAGGTCGAGGAGGACGTCCCGCGAGACGTAGTCGGGGAAGAGGGGCCCGTCCATCGCGAATACATCCGGCGCGTCACCGCCGGCGATCCCGGTCTGGAGCTTGTCCCAGTAGGTGTCCCAGTCGGATACGGTCACGTTGACGGTGATCTTCGGGTTGGCAGCGTGGAATGCGTCGACGACCGCCTGCTGGCTCTTGATCTCGGCGGGATCGCCCCAGATCGAGTAGCTGATCGTCGCCTCGGGGCCGGTGTAGCCGGCGTCGCTCGGGGCCGGGGACGTGCCGGCCTGGCTCGGCGCTCCGGCGCTCGTGCTCGGGGCCGCGCCCGATGGCGTGGCCGTCGACCCGCCGCATGCGGAGACGACCAGTGCGGCACCGGCGATGAGGGCGAACAGGCGCCGCAGGCGACTGCCGCCGGTCTCGGTTCGGTCGGTGAACATTGCGTGCTCCTCCTTCACTCGGCTGCCGTCCCGCCGAGCCATGCGGGCAGCCACTCCGCCTCGGCTTCGATCATTGCCTCGGTCAATCGCCACGCGTCGTCGAGGGTCAGGTGGCTCTGGACGATCGGGTCGGTCATGACCGCGTAACCGATCGCCGCGCGATCGCGATCCAACGCGGCACGGACCGTCAGGCCCTGCATGTCGACCGCGCCCCGGATGTACGCCGCGAGATGGAGCGGCAGTGGCCCCATGGCAACCGGATGAACGCCGAGCCCATCGACGAGGCCGGGGACTTCGACGCAGGCATCGGCATCCAGGTTGGGAATCAGGGCGCCGCGGTTCATCGCGTTGACGACGATGCGGGCCGGCGTCGCGGTCGTCATCGCCTCGGCAATCGTCGCCGCGTACTCACCGCTGCGCTCGATCTCGAAGGACTCCCCCGCGTCGAGCATCCGCCTCGTTTCGGCGTACTCGTCGAGATGGCGCGAGACGCGGTCGAGATACTCGCCGATCGCGACGTGGTAACGCTCGATCGCGTCGCCGGCCGCGTCGCGCTTGCCGATGTACCACGGGTTGTACTCCGCTTGCTGCTCTGACGACTCGGTCAGGTAGAACCCGAGTCGCCGGAAGAGGTCCGCTCGAACGAGGTCGTCCTCGGGTGTCCTGCCGGCCTCGACGAACGCGCGGAGATCGGGGTAGAGGTCGCGACCGCGGTGCTCG
>JANMPL010000565.1:0-2365 GCA_031369845.1 Chloroflexota bacterium | reverse complement strand
GCTCACAGTTCTTCATCGTCCTCGACGACAAGGACCGCGAGGTCCTCGCAGATGCCAACACGTACCAGATCATCGGAACCGTGACGGCCGGCATGGAGAACGTCGACGCGATCTACTTGGCAGCGGCCGGCAAGGAGAAACCGGCCAGTCCCGTCGTCATGGACAAGGTCACCGTCAGCACCCCGTAGCCGCGCAAACGCCAGGAGGACACGCATGACCCGCGCAACGATCGCGACCGAGAAGGGCGACATCGAAGTCGACCTGTTCACGAACGACGCCCCGAAGGCGACCCAGAACTTCATCGATCTGGCGAAGAAGGGCTTCTACGACGACGTGATCTTCCATCGCGTGATTCCGGGCTTCGTCGCCCAGGGCGGCGATGGCCAGTACGGCAAGAAGTCGTCGCTGGAGCCCAGTCGCGTAGGGACAGGCGGTCCCGGCTACAAGTTCGAGGACGAGCCGGTCAAGGGCGACTACGTTCGCGGCTCACTGGCAATGGCCAACTCCGGGCCGAACACGAACGGCAGCCAGTTCTTCATCGTCCACCAGGACCTGACCGGCAAGCTGCCCAAGCAGTACTCGCTTTTTGGGCTCGTCACGAAGGGCATGGACATCGTCGACGAGATTGTCGGCGCGCCGCGCAACGCGAAGGACCTGCCGGCCGATCCGGTGGCCATGACCGGCGTGACGATCCACGAGGATTGAGCTCGACGCCGCTCGTGGAGCGTGAATCCGCCGCTTCCGAGGGGCAAAAGGAACGTTAAGGAATTTACATCGCGTTATGCATCAAAACTCTTGGATTCTGGGCACGAACCGGGTAAGGTTGGACATGCGCTGTTAACGCAGCCACGCTGCCCCAGCGACAAGGTCATGGGTAGGTAGGGTCAGGGTAGTCGGTGCAGCCGACGTGATAGATGCCCTTGACGCGCGGCAGAAGCGTCCGTTTCGGCGGATACCTTCACCGGGACAGCATCGAGGCGGTTCCTTCGGGAGCCGCCTCGAACTTTGTCCAGCCGCCGCTCATGGCACGATTCCCGGGTGACCGACCAACCGATCTCGCGACGCGCCCTGCTCAAAGCGCTCGCGCTCGGGTCGACGGCCGCGGCGCTTGCCGCATGCGCACCCGGCAACGGCAGCCCGCGAACCAGCCCGGCGTCGACCACCGAACCGACGGGCTCCTCGACCACCACGCCTTCGGCCTCAGCCTCGACACCTTCCGCTTCGGCGAGCCCGAGCCCGGGTTTGACGCTCCGCGAGAAGATCGCCGGGCTGATGATCGTCGGCTTCCGCGGTTCCACGCTCGCGGACGCCGATTGGCTGGCCGCGGCGATCCGCGACGCGAACCTCGGCGGAGTGATCCTGTTCGACCGCGATCAGGCGACCGGCGGCGCGCGGAACGTGATCTCGCCGCGCCAGGCCACGCAACTGGTCGCGGATCTGCGCGCCGCGGCGGGCGACCGTCGGCTGATCGTCAGCATCGACCAAGAGGGCGGAATCGTCACGCGGCTGTCGCCGGCGCACGGCTTTCCGGCGGTCGCGTCGGAGGCCGACATCGGGGCGGCAGGTGACGCCGCGGCAGCGGCGACGTGGGGCCGCGGGATCGCCCAGACCCTCGCTTCGGTCGGGATCAACCTGAACTTCGCGCCGGTCGTCGACCTCAACGTGAACCCGAAGAGCCCGGCGATCGGCGCGCTCGATCGCAGCTTCTCGGCGGATCCCGACGTGGTCGTGGAGATGGCAACGGCGGAGATCGTGGCGCACAGGGCGGCCGGCGTGGGCACCACCCTCAAGCACTTCCCGGGCATCGGTGGCTCGACGACGAACACCGACTTCGGCGTCGCCGACGTGACCGCGACCTGGTCCCGCGTCGAGCTCGAGCCGTTCCGCCGGCTGATCGCAGCAGGGACCGCGGACCTCGTCATGGCCGGGCATGTCGTCAACGGCCAGCTCGATCCGGACTATCCCGCGTCGCTCTCGAAGAAGATCGTCACCGACCTCCTGCGCGGCGAGCTGGGCTGGGCGGGGCCGGTCGTCACGGACGACCTGCAGGCGGCGGCGATCGTCGATCAGTTCGGCTTCGACGAGCCTGTCGTGCTGGCGCTCGAAGCGGGCAACGACCTGCTGCTCTTCGCCAACCAACAGGCCTACGACGCGGACGTGATCAGCAAAGGCGTCGACGCCATCGTTGCCGCCGTTGACGCCGGGCGACTTCCTTCGTCTCGGATCGACAAGGCGCGCGATCGCGTGGACCACCCCTGGGCGCCATGGCCAACTAGGGCTTTACCTGCTACTTGACAGTAGCATCTTTCCGGATTACGTTACGTGCTATCCACGGGTAGCGAGTAACGCCCGAGGGCAAACCGGA
>JANMPL010000549.1:0-3412 GCA_031369845.1 Chloroflexota bacterium | reverse complement strand
GGTCGGTGAAGGATCGCGTGGCGAAGTATCTCGTCGAGGATCTGGAAGCGCGCGGGCTGCTCGGTCCGGAGTCGATCATCCTCGAGCCGACGTCGGGCAACACCGGCATCGCACTGGCCATGATCGGCCGGCGGCGGGGCTACCGGGTGGCCCTCGTCATGCCCGACAACGTCACGAACGAGCGGCGCCAGATGGCCGCGCTCTTCGGTGCGGAGGTGATCGACTCGCCAGGTGCCCTCGGGTCGAATGGGGCGATCGCCCTCGCCAAGCACCTTGTCGCGAAGGACCCACGTTTCGTGATGCCCTACCAGTACGGCAACGATGCGAATCCGCGGGCCCACTACGAGACCACGGGCCCGGAGATCCTCGCCGACTGCCCGGAGATCGACGTGTTCGTCGCCGGCCTCGGGACGAGCGGCACGCTGATGGGCGTGTCCCGGTTCATGCGCGAGCAGAAGCCCGGCGTCAGGATCGTCGCCGCGGAGCCACTCCCCGGCGAGCTGGTCCAGGGCCTGCGATCGCTTGACGAGGGGTTCGTGCCGGAGATCCTCGATCCGTCGCTGCTCGACGCGAAGTACCTGGTCTCCAACCGCGACGCGGTCGCGGCGCTCCGCGACCTCGTCTTCCGCGAGGGGATCTTCGGCGGGCCGTCGTGCGGCGCGGTCCTGGTCGCGGCCGCCCGCGAGGCACGCAAGATGACGTCGGGGACGATCGTTGCTCTGCTGCCCGACGGCGGCTGGAAATACCTCTCGGCCGGCACGTTCGCGCGCGACCTCGACGAGATGGCAGAGGATCTCGAAGGCGGCGTCAACTGGTGGTGAGTCGGCGCCATGGAGATTCAGAGCCTCCCCATGTGATGCCGTCGGTTGCATCAACAGGGGGCGAGCGATGGCTTGCACACTCAGCGCCGCCGGCGCCGCCCCCGGCGCACTCAGCGCCCCCGGCGCTCCCGGCGCTCCGCCAGTTATGCAACCAACGGCATCGCCCAGGCAGGTCGTGAATTCCCCGACGAAGGGACCTGAGGCGCCTCACCACCCGGGCCCGGCTTCGGTCGAGCTCCCCGCGACGATGGTCCAGGCCCTGGTCGACCACGCCCGTGCCGAGTACCCGAACGAGATGTGCGGCGTCATCGTCGGCGACCGGCCGGCTGCGGCCGGCGGGATGCCACTCCGCTGGGAGCCGACCCGCAATCGCGCCGCCAGTCCGCTCCGCTACGAGATCCACCCCGACGACCTCCTCCGGCTGACGATCGCGACAGAGGAGGCGGCCGAGGAGTTCTGGGCGATCGTCCACAGCCACACCCACTCCCCGCCGCGGCCGAGCCTGACGGACGTGGGCCTCGCGTTCTACCCGGACGCGATCTATCTCCTCGTTTCCCTGGCCGATGACGAGCCCGTCCTCGCCGCCTGGCGGATCGTGGACGGCGAGATCCACCCGGTCGAGCTCATCGTCGGGCACTGACGCCGTCGCGATGGACCCGAAACGAATCGTCGCAGAGGGCTACGACGCGATCTCCGAGCGCTACCTCGCATGGAGCGACCTCCGGCCGTCGCGGACGCGGCTCCGCTACCTTGGACTCGCGCTGGAGCTGATCCCCGCGGGCAGTGACGTCCTCGAACTCGGGTGCGGCGCCGGAATCCCGATGACCGCCGCGCTCGCGGAGGGTCGGACCGTGACCGGGATCGACATCTCCGCGACGCAGATCGCGGCCGCTCGTCGCAACGTGCCGGCCGCCACGTTCACGCAGGCCGACATGACGGCGCTCGACTTCGAGCCGGCGAGCTTCGATGCCGTGGTTGCGTTCTACTCGCTGACCCACGTGCCGCGCGACGAGGGGGCCGACCTGCTCGGGCGGATCCGGGGCTGGCTGCGGCCCGGCGGCTTGTTCCTCGCTTCGATGGGCGCCGACGACGAGCCAGGCGACGTCGAGGCGGACTGGCTCGGCGTGGACATGTACTTCAGCCACTACGGCGCGAAGGCGAACCGGCGGCTCGTCGAGAGGGCGGGCCTGGTCATCGAGCGCGCGGAGATCGCGGTCGAACCGGAAGATCGCCACGACGCCCGATTCCTGTGGGTCGTCGCCCGGGCGCCGGCCGCGGGCTGACGATGCGTACATACGTCTTCGCGCTGGGGCTTGGTATCGCGGCCGTCCTCGTCGGGACCGTGCTCGGCGGGGCCCGGCCGCTCCTGGACGCGATCGTCGCGCCGCCGCTTATCGTGCGAGCCGCTCTCGTCGGCGCATCCGCGGTCGTTGCGCTCGCGCTCCTCGGCCGTGCCGTGACCGCGCTCGGCGGCGGCGAGGCGCCGGAGCGCGATATGCCAACGATGATCCGCGGCGTCCGACTCGCGTTCCTAGCGGTCGCGGCAGCGGCAGGGTCGGCTGGCTGGTTCGTCGGCCATCCTCTGCTGCTCGTCGTCGCGCTCGTCATCGCCGGCGTCGACATCGTCGAAACGACGTTCCTCCTGATCGTTGCCCGCAGGCACCGGATCGACGAGCCCGGGGGCTGAAGGACGGTCCAGCGCCTTGACGCGTCGCGGCTCGCGTCGCAGCATCCGGGACTCCGCCAATGCCCGCCGGTCCAGGGAGGGTCGAGCCCATGCCTCGCTCGTCGCGCCGCTTCGGCGCCATCGTGTCGGTCGTCGCCGTCATCGCCCTCGTGGTTGGCGTCGGTGCGGTCTACGGCCCGTTTCGCGCCCCAGCCCCCGCCGATACCGACGCCACTCGCGGCGGCCCCAAAGCCGACGACGGCGGGGCGGCGGAAGCCGCCGAACAACAAGAGAAGACCGAGCAGCGCAACGAGGCCTTCGAGGAAGCGCGCCGCGAGGGCAAGTCGGGCCAGGTGCGCCTCGCGGCTGCGCCGGCCGCGGCCGGCTGGGTCGGCGAGTTTCCGTTCGACACGACCTGGGATGACTGGGAGCCGGCGATCGCCACCGACCCAAAGGCCTCGTATGTCTACGTGCTCGTAACCCGCTATGGCGCCTCGAAGCCATGTCCCGGCAACTGCCCAACTCCGTGGATCGCGCTCGAGATCAGCAACGACAACGGCGTGACGTGGTCGGAGGGCAAGCCGCTCTGCGCCTGCAAGGGCTCTGGCCAGTTCGACCCGATCATCGAGGTCGTGCCGTCGACGGGCCATGTCTATGCCCTGTACATGAACGGATTCAACGTCCTCTTCACGAAATCGACCGACCACGGCAAGACCTGGTCTGCGCCCGTGCGGACGTGGGGCAACGTCAGCTGGAACGACAAGCCGGTCATCGCGATGAGCGACGACGGCAAGGACGTCTACGTATCGTTCAACGGCCCGACCGGCGGCGACCCGTGGGCGGCCCAGTCGCATGACGCCGGCGCCACGTGGAGCCAGTTCAAGCTCGTCAACAGCGGCCGGTACTTTTATGCCTTCGACGCCGA
>JANMPL010000514.1:0-14383 GCA_031369845.1 Chloroflexota bacterium | reverse complement strand
ACAGGCGCTAACGGAGGGCGTCATGCTCACCGAGGATGGCCGACAGCGCAACGCATACCTCCTCGACTACAAGCTCCAGACCGTGGCCGACGTTCCCGCGATCCACGTTGATTTCGTCGACGCCCCGTCGCCGACGGGCGGCCCCAAGGGCCTCAAGGGCATCGCCGAGCCACCCTGTGTGCCGACCCCGGGTGCCATCGCGAATGCGATCGCGCACGCCGTCGGCGTCCGGGTCAATGAGTTGCCGATGACCCCGGAGCGCGTCTGGAGCGCGCTGGCGGCGAAGAACGGCGACGCCTGAGGTGGGCGGACGGTTCTCGGCCCCGACTGCGCTGGCCGACGCTCTGACCGCCGCCGCCGCCGGGCATCGACCGGTCGCGGGCGGGACAGATCTCGTCGTCGGTACCCGGCAGGGCAAGTGGACGTTGCCCACGGACCTGGTGGCACTCGATCGGATCGCCGAGCTGCGGGGGATCGACGAGACAGGCGATGGGCTGCGGATCGGCGCAACGACGAGCCACGCCCAGCTCTCAGCTCATCCCGCGATCCGCGAACGCTGGACGGCTATCGCCGACGCCGCGTCGATCGTCGGTTCGCCGGCGACGCGGCACCTCGGGACGCTCGGCGGGAACGTGGCGAACGCGTCGCCCGCCGCCGAGACGAGCGGGCCATTGCTCTGTTTTGACGCCATCGTGGAGCTCCGCTCGACCTCGGGAAGCCGCCGCGTGCCCCTCATCGAGCTGTTCAGCGGTCCGGGCCGGACCAGCATCGCGTCGGACGAGCTCATTATCGCCATCGAGCTGCCGGAGCTCGCGGGCGCGGGCAGTTGTTACGTTCGACTCGAGTTCCGCCGGCAGATGGAGATCGCCGTGGTAGGCGCCACCGCCGTCGTGCGTCTGGATGGCGATGTCGTCCGTGAGGCCCGGATCGCCATCACCGCCCTCGCCCCGACGGTCCGTCGGGTGCCCGCGGCCGAGTCGGCCCTCGTCGGGACCGACGGTGGGCCCGCGGCCGCGGCAGAGGCAGGCCGGTTGGCCGCCGAGGCGGCGACCCCGATCTCCGACGTCCGTGCCTCGCTCGACTATCGCAAAGCGATGGCGGCCGTCGTGGTCCGTCGGGCGATCACGGGTGCCATCGCGCGGGCACGTGGCGAAACCGTCGAGATCCCCGCGAGCGCCAGCCTGTTCGGAGTGGGCTGATCGTGGGACATTCGGCGACCCTGCACGTGAACGGGACGAGTTTCAGGGTTGATCTCGAAGCGGGTCGGACGCTGTTGTCCGTCCTCCGGGGCGAGCTTGGCCTGACCGGCAGCAAGGAAGGCTGCGACGACTCCGAGTGCGGCGCGTGCATGGTCCTCATCGACGGCCAGCCGGTGAACTCGTGCTCCTTTCTGGCGCTCCAGGCGGATGGGCGTGCCGTGACCACGGTCGAGGGGCTCGCGTCCGGCTCCGAGCTTCATCCGCTCCAGCGCGCCTTCCTCCAGCACGGCGGGGTCCAGTGCGGCTTCTGCACGCCGGGCATGCTGATCAGTGCAACCGCGCTCCTGAAGGCCAACCCCGATCCGACCGAGGACGAGATCCGGGCCGGGCTGTCGGGCAACCTCTGCCGCTGCACCGGCTACGTCGGGATCGTCGCTGCCGTCCGGTCCGCCGCCACGGAGCTGGCCAAGGCCGACTGAGCCCGGAAGAGCCTCCACGCGGGGCAACGAATTTTCCTGGCCGGAGCCAACCCGACGAGGGTCGCCGGCATCTGGATGACTGCGCCCCACCGAACGCGCGAAGACGGGCGCGTGGGAAAGTTGAACCTTCGGGGGCCCTCGATCGCCCTATATGGGTGAGGGCAGCAACGGCGGCCGGAGGGGCCGCATGCCCGATAGGGCAGGGAGGACGCTATGACCCGATCCAACCAGCAACCATCCAGGGCCCGCCGTTGGCTTGCGGGCTTCAGCGCGCTGGTGCTTGTGGCGATGGCGGCGCTGATCCCAGGCGCTTCGGTCGCGGCGGCCGAGCCAACCAACATGGTCCTCGTCTGGAATGAGAACGCGATCAACGTGCTCAGCGCAGCCCCGACGGCAACGCCCCCGGGTTTGGGCAACGGTCCGCCGCTCTCGCCGTTGCACCTGGCGATGGTCCACGGCGCGATCTATGACGCGGTGAACGCGATCGACGGCGGCCACCAGGCGTATCTCAGCGGTTTGTCCGCATCCTCGTCCGCGTCGAAGGCCGCGGCGGTCGCCCAGGCGGCTCACGACGTGCTGGTCGGTGTCATGCCGACGACGCCTGCCCCCGTCAGGACCCGGATCGATGACATGCTCACGGCGTCGCTCTTGCTGGTCGACGCCGGTCAGGCCAAGCTCGACGGCATCGAGATCGGCGCCGACGCGGCTGCCGCGATGCTGCTTGCTCGGAGCAACGACGGCCGCTTCGACAGCGAACCTTTCGCCACCAGCAACGAGCTTGGGAAGTGGCGACTGGTGCCGCCCCTCAACGCGAACGTCTTCGGTCAATTCGCAACCGTCACGCCGCTCACGATGAAGAGCCCCGGTCAGTTCCGCACCGCGGGCCTGCTCGACGTGGCGAGCCCCGAATACGCCGCGGAATTCAACGAGGTCAAGGCGCTGGGTGCCCAGTCAGGCTCGAGCCGGACCGAGGCGCAGACGCTGCTAGCCGGCTTCGTCACGGCCAATCCGTTGTTCTTCATGAACCGCGGGCTGCGCGAGATCGCAGTGGCCAAGAGCTTGTCGACCACTGAGCAGGCATTGCTCTTCGTCAAGACGAGCATGGGGTCGGCTGACGCCCTGATCGGCTGCTTCAACGACAAGGCCTACTGGAAAGCCTGGCGGCCTTACACGGCGATTCACGAGGCCGGCAACGACGGTAACCCGTTGACCTCCCCGGATGCCAACTGGACGTCGCTCTTCGCAACGCCGGGCTACCCGGACCAGCCGTCCGGCTATAACTGCTACACCGCGGGGCTGTGGTACAGCGCCCGGCTCTATTTCGGGACGGACAAGATGGCCTTCTCGCTCACGAGTCCTGGAGTGGCGGCGAACCCGGCCGCGGGAAACCCCGTGGGCGTGCCGGGGTCGACCCGGAGCTACACCCGGTTCACGGGCGTGATCGACGACACGATCAACGGTCGGATCCTGAATGGGTACCACTTCCGGACCGCGGACGTGGATGGCGCCTGGATCGGCAAGAAGGCCGCACAGTGGCTCGACAAGCACTACTTCCAGTCTGTCGAGTGACCTGAAACGGCAGACACGCGGATGCGCCGGCGGCCGAAAGGCCGCCGGCGCGTGAATAGCTGGGTCAGCCCAGGCGGGTCTAGCCCGCGAAGAACTCCTTGAGCGCCGGCCCGAGGACGTTCGGATCGACGTTGTGCTCCTGGCCGGCGAGGGTCCGGCGCTGCCCGTTCGGCAGCACCTTTGCCAGCGCATCGGCCGTTTCGGCCATGAACCCGAAGCTCGCTCCGCCATCGATGACGACCGTCGGCACGGTGACCCGCGCGGCCTTCGCCTCGGGCAGCGAGTAATCGCCCATCACTGTCGCGTCGTAGGGCAGCGTGTGCGCTAAGGCCTCTGTCCCGGCCCACCAGGGTTGGGTTCGGGCGCCGGCGACGAACTCGGCCGGCATCCGGACGACCTTCTCCATGAAGTACTGAGCCGCGTCGCCCCGCCGACCTTCCGCGAGCATCGTCTTGTATTGCTCGACCTGGTCGGCCGGCGGCCGGGCGTTCTCGTCGAGGATGTACGGCGGCTCCCACAGAGCAAGCTTCGAAATCGGCAGCCCGCTCGCCGTCGCCTCGAGCGCCAGCGCGGCCCCGGACGACGATCCGTACAGGTGAGCCTTGCCGCCGGCCGCCCCGATAACCGCCTCGACATCCTCGATTTCGCGCTGGACCGCGTACGGCTGCGTGTCCCCACTCGGGCCCCGGCCGCGGCGGTCGTAGTTGAAGACCGTGAAGTCCTTTGCCAGGACATCCGCCAGCCCCGCGTTCGACGATCGGTCGACCGAGCCGCCGCTGACAAGGATGACCGGCGGCCCGTCCCCCATCCGATCAAATGCGATTGTGGTGCCGTCCTTTGACGTGACCGTGTCCATCGGGATCTCCTTTTCGGCGCCTTCATTGGGCGCCACTTATCCGTAGGTCGGAGCTGGCGAGGCGTTCTCGACATCCTCAGCGGACGCGGCCGTCGCGAAGTGCGTCGATCGACTTGCCGATGCGGCGTTGCCGCGTCTCGTCGGACTTGGCGCCCTCGATCTGATAGACGTGCCAGCCCTTGTTGCTGTTCGATAGGCCGTCGAACGTTCGCCGCGCCTCCGCCTCGGCGTCGAGAGCAGCCGCGAAGTCGGCGGGCTCGGCGACTTCTCGCGGGGCGGTGTCGAGCTCGATGTCGACCTCGACCTCGTCGCCGCCGGTGACGCGAGTGCCGGCCCGGTTTTCGGCGCTCACCCCGACCATGTACTGGCCGCCCATGACGGCGACCGTACTGCGGTACGTGAAGCCGTTGATCGTCACGGTGATGGGCGGGCGCTTGCCTGCCCCGAGCGCCTCGACCACGTCGTCCGGGATGTGGATGCCGGTAGCGGTCTTGTCGCCCTGCAGGATCGTCGTGTGGAAGCGCATCTCATTCCTCCGTTGTCGATGCAGCGCCTGATGATCGCTCAGATGCCGGCTCGGCGAGGGCGCGGCGCCGTTCATGCGTCAGGCGCGTAGGTGAGGTAGAGCACGCCCGTCTTCAAGGTTCTCGACTCGATGAGCTTCAGGGGCACGCGATCGAAGGTGCCCTCGAACAGGCGCCTGCCGCCGCCCACGATGATCGGGTGGACGAGGAGCCGGAGCTCGTCGAGCACGCCGGCACGGAGCAGCGACCGAACGAGAGTGGCGCTGCCGGTGATCGAGATGTCCGTTCCCGGCTCCTGCTTGAGCCGGCGCAGCTCTTCGGCGACATCGCCCTTGATGAGGCTGGAGTTCCGCCATTCGACCGACTCCAGCGTCGTTGATGCGACCAGCTTCGGCGTCGCGTTGATCTGGTCGGCCAGTTCGACTTCACTGCCCTTGTCGGGCCAGTAGGCGGCGAATACCTCGTACGTCCGGCGCCCGAGCAGCATCGTGTCGGCTGCGGCCATCTGCGAGCCAATGACCTCACGCATCTCGTCGTTGAGGTACGGGAAATGCCACGTTTCGGGGGCCTCGACCACGCCGTCCAGCGAGATGTACAGCCCGGCAACGATCTTCCTCATTTGGTGCTCCTCACCTTCGGTCGTAGAGGTTCAGGCAGCCCACCCATGCGGGGCCGTTCATCAAGTGGTCGGAGCCGACCGCGCTTTCTCGACATCCGGGCGGGCCGTACGATGTCGAGGCCCGGCCCGCCGCTCCGACGTTCCAGATGAGCGGTGCCCGTTCGGGAACCCGAGCCACGCTGGAGTGCATTCATGAAGTACGTCGTGCTGATCTACAGCAACCCGTCGACCTGGGAGACCATGCCGGCGGCGGAACGCGATCGCGTGATGGGGATCCACAACAGGCTGATCAGGGAGCTCACGGAGTCGGGCGAGCTCCTTCGCGTCGACGGCCTTGCCCACCCGACGGCCACGAAGAGCGTCCGACTGCGGGACGGAGCCCCGGTCGTTACGGACGGCCCGTTCAGCGAGGCCAAGGAACAGTTGGCCGGTGTCTGGGCGCTCGATGTCGACAGCATCGAGCGCGCCATCGAGGTGAGCGCCCCGGTCGCGGAGTACGACACCGTGGAGATCCGGCAGCTGATGGACCTCTCCGGCCTCGAGATGTGACGACACCCCAGGGCGTCGAGGGCGTCGAGGGCGTCGAGGGCGTCGAGGGCCTGCTGCGAGAGCTTGCGCCTCAGGTTCTCGGCGCGCTCATGCGGCGGTACGGCCAGTTCGGCGACTGCGAGGATGCAGTCCAGGAGGCGCTCCTGGCCGCTGCCCTTCAGTGGCCGGAAGAGGGCCTCCCGGCGAATCCGCGAGGCTGGCTCATCACCGTGGCGTCCCGTCGGCTCACCGACGAGCTCCGCGGCGACTCAGCCCGTCGCCAGCGCGAGGCCCGGGCGGCCGCCCTCCTCCCGCCCGAGGCCTTGCACGCCCTATCCCCGGACGAGGATCGGTCCTCGGACGAGGACGACACCCTGACCCTGCTGTTCCTGTGCTGCCACCCGGCCCTGTCACCGGCATCGCAGGTCGCGCTGACGCTGCGCGCCGTCGGCGGGCTGACCACCGCGCAGATCGCCCGTGCCTTTCTCGTCCCTGAGGCGACGATGGCTCAGCGCATCAGCCGGGCGAAGGGCAGCATCAAGTCCGCCGGCGCCCGGTTTTCGATGCCGCCGGAAGAGGAACGGGCGGAACGGTTGCGCGTGGTCCTGCACGTCCTGTACCTGATCTTCAACGAGGGCTACACGGCGAGCTCCGGTCCAGACCTCCAGCGGGCCGACCTGACGACGGAGGCAATCCGTCTCGCTCGGGACATTCATCGCCTGCTCCCCGACGACGGCGAGGTAGCCGGGCTGCTCGCGCTCATGCTGCTCACCGACGCCCGCCGTCCGGCGCGCACGCTGCCGGATGGCAACCTCATCCCCCTCGCCGAACAGGACCGACGACGGTGGATTCAGGATCTGATCCGGGAGGGCGTGGCGCTCGTAACGGCGACCCTCTCGCGTGCGCCGATCGGGCCGTACCAGGTGCAGGCGGCCATCGCCGCGATCCACGATGAAGCCTCCCGGGCCGAGGAGACGGACTGGCCCCAGATCGTCGTTCTGTACGAGCTGCTGGCGGGCATCTCACCGAACCCGATGGTCACGCTGAATCAGGCCGTCGCGGTCGCGATGGTGGACGGCCCCGAGGCCGGGCTCGACCTCCTCGCGACCCTCGACGCCGACGAGCGGATGGCCGACAACCACCGGCTCGAAGCGGTCCGGGCTCATCTCCTGGAGATGGCCGGCGATCCGGCGGCCGCTCGCGCCAGCTACCGGACCGCGGCCCGGCGCACCACGAGCCTGCCCGAGCAGCGCTACCTGGAGGCCCGGGCCGCCCGACTGGTCGAAGCGGGTCAGACCCGCTCGAAGGCCATCGCCACCGAGCCGCCGCCGCCGAGGCAGAGGGTCGCGAGACCGTAGCGCCCTTCGCGCCGCCGGAGCTCGTGGAGGAGGGTCGCGACGACCCGGGCTCCGGACGCGCCGACCGGATGGCCGAGGGCGATCGCCCCGCCGTTGACATTGACCTTGTCCCAGTCGAAGCCGAGCTCCCGGCCATCGGCCAGGACCTGCGCGGCAAACGCTTCGTTGATTTCGATGAGATCGAAGGCTTCGATCGGCATCTCGATCCGATCCAGTAGCCGGCGCACGCCCATTACGGGGGCGAGGAACAGCCACTTCGGCTCGATGTCGGCCTGCGCATAGCCGACGATCCTGGCGAGCGGCTTGAGGCCGTACCGCTCGACGGTCCGCTCGCTGACAACGACTGTCGCCGCGGCGCCGTCCGTGATGCCCGGCACGTTGCCAGCCGTTGCGGTGCCGCTCGTTGCGTCGCCCCGATCTTCGCCATCAGGCAGGTCAAAGGCCGGCTTGAGTCTGGCCAGTGCTTCGATCGTCGAGTCACGGCGCGGCCCTTCGTCGATGGAGACGAGCGTCTCGCGGCCCTTGGCGTCGCGGACCGTCACCGGGGCGAGCTCCGCGTCGAAGCGTCCGGCGTCGATGGCCGCGATCGCGTTCTGGTGGCTGCGCAGGGCGAACTCGTCCTGATCCTGGCGGCTGACCTGGTTGGCGATGGCGACTCGCTCGGCGTGGGTGCCAACGTGACACTCCTCGATGGCGCACCACAAGGCATCGTGCACCGTCGCGTCGACCAGCGTTGCGTCGCCCAGGCGATAGCCGAATCGAGCACGTGGCAGGAGGTACGGCGCGGCGTTCATGCTTTCCATCCCACCGGCGACCACCACGTCGGCGTCGCCGGCCCGGATCTCGGCCGCGCCGAGCATGATCGCCTTCAGGCCCGATCCGCAGACCTTGTTGATCGTCGTCGCGCTCGTCGTGACCGGCAGTCCGCCGAGCAGCGCGGCCTGGCGGGCAGGTGCCTGGCCGGCACCGGCCTGGATCACCTGGCCCATGAGGACCTCATCGATCGGGGTTTCGGCTGGCAGGCCGCTCCGCTCGACGGCCGCGCGAATCGCGACGCCACCGAGCTCGACTGCTGGGACCCCGGAAAGCGCGCCACCAAACTTGCCGATTGGCGTCCGGGCGGCGCTGACGAGATAGACGCCGCCGTTGCGGTCGGCGTGTGTCGAGTCGGTCATCTTGGGCTCCTCTGGTGTCTCTCCGGGATTCCGATGCAGGCGACTGGTTCTGCAGGTTCTGCCTCTTTGGACGTCTTACGTGTACAAGCCGCCGTCGATCGCGATCACCTGGCCGGTGATGTAGTCACCGTGCAGGACGAGGAATGCGACGGCCTGGGCAATCTCCTCCGGACGGCCGAACCGTCCCAGCGGGATCTTCGCGAGGATGCCGGTACGCACCTCTTCCGGCATCGCCGAGATCATTTCGGTCTCGATGAAGCCGGGGGCGAGCGCGTTGACAGTAATGCCCTTGCGGGCCAGCTCGAGCGCAGCGGACTTCGTGAAGCCAATGATCCCGGCCTTCGCGGCCGCGTAGTTGGCCTGCCCGAAGTTGCCGTGGACGCCGATCACCGAGCTGATGTTGATGATCCGGCCGTAGCCCGCCTGAACCATGTGAGGCAGCACGCGCGAGGTCAGGTTGAAGACGCTGCTCAGGTTGGTCTGGAGGACGGAGTCCCACTCGTCGGCCGACATCTTGGCGAGCGAGCGGTCGCGGGTGATCCCCGCGTTGTTGACGAGCACGTCGATCTTGCCGAAGCGCTCGACGACCGAGGCGACCGCCGGCTCGACCGCGTCGCGATCCTGGACGTCGCATCCGAACGCGAACGCCTTGCCGCCGCGCGTCTCGATCTCGGCCACGACCTTCTCAGCCGCGTCCTTGTTGGTGGCGTAGCCGACCGCGACGGACGCGCCGTGCTGCCCGAGCTCAAGCGCGATGGCCCGGCCGATGCCGCGCGATCCACCCGTGACGAGGCAAGCTCGGCCTGTCAGTTCAGTCATCGCAGAAACCCTCCTCGATACGGCGAGCCAAAAAGAATGGCCGGCGAAATATCGCCGGCCATCTCAGTTGTCACGAGCTGCTGGTCAGCGCTTCGTCGCGTCGGTCGCCTTAGCGGTGGCCTTGACGGTGGACTGCCAGGTCTCGAGCGTCGCCTGCTGCGTTCGCTTGACGAGCTCGGAGAACTGCGCAACAGCTTGCTTGTTGTTCTTCACGCTCATGTCGAACAGGCTCAGGCCCGCATCGATCGCCGCATTCTGGGCGCCGAATGCTGTCTTGAGGACAGCCTCGCTCTGTGTGGACCAGGTGCCGAGGAGGTCTCGGCCGAGCGTACTCGTCTCGTCGAGGTAAGAGCGCGCCGCCTCGATCGAGGCCTTCGCGTTCTCGGTGTTGCTGCGGGCCGCCTGTGCGGCGATGCGGGTGGCTTCCGCGACGGCGGCAGTCGCCGACTCGGGCATGTCCTTCATTGTGGTGGACACGGGTGGTCTCCTTCGCCTATTATCGACTTGACTCTACTTGCGTATCGACTCTAGGTGCAGTATGCACATAGCATGCCCACCTGTCAAGTCGCCACCACGCACCGGAGTCGAGAACGTCGGAATGAACATGCCTGACCAAGACGCGGTCCCCAGCTCAACGCCCGATCCGCGTGAGCCGATCGACGAGCGCGAGCCGCTGCCCGGCTGGCCGCCGCGAGACATCCTGGCGCCGTTCGTGCTCCTGGCCGTTTCGATGGAGCGCGCCCACGGCTACGTGATCGAGGATTACCTGCGGGCGCTCGGCCTGTTCGGGATCACCATGAGCACCTTGTACCGGACGCTGCGACAGATGGAGAAGGACGGCTTTTTGGAATCGACGTGGGAGCCAGGGCCAACAGGTCCCGCTCGCCGCGTGTACACGATCACCGACGCCGGCCATACATGGCTGGAATCGTCGGCAACGATGCTCAACGCGTATCGCCAAACTATTGATCGGTTCTTCGGCCTGTATGGCGCTGGCCCGGGTGCGTCCCGAAACCAGCCCACCGAGCCGACGGACGAGAAGGAGACCCAGCGATGACGAAGACCAAGGAAACAACCCAGGATACCGACGTGTTCGGCGTCTGGCGCGAGCTGTATGACGAAAACGAACGGGCCTGGAGCGCTGCCCTCGAGCAGGCGATGGGCAGCTCGGAATTCGGTGAGTCGAGCGGGAGGCTGCTCGAAACGATGCTCGCGGCCCAGAAGTCCGTTCGCGACAACATGCGGGTCTATCTCGAGACGATGAATGTCCCCACCCGCGAGGACATCGCCCGGCTCGGGGAGCTCGTCGTCGGGCTCGAGGAGAAGGTCGACCAGATCGCCGACCGTCTCGACACGATCGACGGCACGCTGCGCGGCCGTTCCGCCGACGCCGCCAAGATCGATCGGATGGCCAAGCGACTCGACACGATCGACCGCGCAACGCGAGGCCGACCTGCGGACGCCGCCAAGATCGACCGGATCGCCAAGCGACTCGACACGATCGACCGCGCGCTCCGAGGTCGTTCTACTGAGGGCGTCAAGCCTGCGGCGATCGCCGCGTCCGCGGCCGCCGCAACTTCGGCCAGGCCCGCCACCCGAACCGCCAAGCCCGCCGCCAAGACCGCCACCCGGACCGGAGCCCGGACCGCAGTCAAGCCCGCCGCCAAGCAAGCCCGGCCCGCTACGCCCGCCAAGCCGGCGACCGCCAAGCCGGCGACCGCCGCGGCGAGCGTTGCCGAATGACCCCGACAGCGGCCCCCGCCTTCCCGGATGCGGCCAACCCGTGGTCGTCCGCCGACCGCGCCCTCGAGATGGCCCGCATCCTCCTCGGCTCGGCCGAGGCGCCTGTCGGCCAGACCCCGAAGGAGCTTGTCTGGCGGAAGAACAAGGCGCGCCTCTACCGCTACGTCCGATCCGAGCCGGCCACCCATCGGACCCCAATCTTTCTCGTGTTGCCGCTCATCAACCGCGCCTACATCCTTGACCTCCGGCCGGGCGCGAGCTTCGTCGAGTTCCTGCTGGGCGAGGGCTTCGACGTGTTCCTCATCGACTGGGGCACTCCAGGTGACGAGGATCGGGCCCTCGACATCACGTCGCTCGTTACCCGCTACCTGCCGCGTGCAGCGAAGGAGATCCAGCGAGCCACCGGCAGCGCCCAGATGACCGTTCTCGGCTACTGCATCGGCGGCGCCTTGGCGACCTGTTTCGCGGCCCTCCACCCGGAGGTGACGCGCAACCTCATCCTCCTGACGGCGCCGCTCGACTTTTCCGAAGCGGGGCAGTTCGGTCGGATGACGGCCAAGGGCGTTTTCCCCGTCGATCTTCTGACCGACACGTTCCCGACGGTGCCGGGACAGATGCCGGATGTCGGCTCGAAGCTCCTCAACCCGATGGCCAGCTACGTGGGCACCTATCGGAACCTGTGGGAGAGGCTGGGCGACCCCGCATTTGACGTGACCGGCTGGCAGGCGATGTACCGGTGGGTGAACGAGAGCGTCCCATTCGCGGGGGCGGCGTTCCGCCAGTGGATCGTCGAGTTCTACCAGGAGAATCGGCTGGCTCAGGACCTGCTCGAGATGGACGGCAGGCCGGTTCGCCTCGCGGACATTCGCTGCCCTCTCCTGAATATCGCTGCCAGTCGGGACCAGATCGCGCCGCGTCCGACGACCTCCATCGTCACCACGCGGGTCGGCAGCGCGGACGCATCGGAGATCCTGATCGAGGGCGGCCACGTCGGGATCGTCGTCGGCCGATCGGCCAGCCAGAACCTGTGGCCGAAGGTTGGCGTCTGGCTCGCCGAGCACGACTGAGGGATCGCGTCCTGCCGGGGAACGGTCAGCCGTGCGGGCCGGACGCGCTCGAGGAGGCACGCGGGGCACGCTGGTGGCGCTTCGCGACATAGCACGATCAGGCGGATAATCGCCGCTCCGGCACTAGCCACGACACCGGACCGGCGCGGCAACGACGCGCCGAAACTGGATCCCGAAGGGAGGCCCTCCACGTGGACCAGCAGTTCGAGTGTCTGGACGGTTGCGAGGCGGCCGCCCGCATCGCCTACGCTGTCAGCGAGGTGATCTCGATTTACCCGATCACCCCAGCCTCTCCCATGGCGGAGCACTGCGACGACTGGGCGGCGGCCCACCGGCCGAACCTCTGGGGAAAGGTCCCCGACGTCGTCGAGATGCAGTCGGAGGCGGGCGCCGCCGGCGCCCTCCACGGCGCCCTCCAGAAGGGCGCCCTCGCGACGACATTCACCGCGTCGCAGGGACTCCTGCTCATGGTTCCCAACATGTTCAAGATCTGTGGCGAGCTGACGCCCGCGGTGATCCACGTCGCCGCCCGGACCCTGGCGACCCACGCCCTGTCGATCTTCGGCGACCACAGCGATGTGATGCACGCGCGGACGACCGGTTGGGCGATGCTCGCCGCGGGCTCGGTCCAGGAGGCCCACGACTTCGCGCTCGTCGCACATGCCGCGACGCTCCGGGCCCGCGTGCCCTTCATGCACTTCTTCGACGGCTTCCGCACATCGCACGAGATCAACAAGATCGCGGTGGTCGACGAGGACGACATCCGGGCGCTGGTCCGCGACGACGACGTCCTCGCCTTCCGAGGCCGCGGCATGACGCCCGACGCCCCCGTCGTGCGGGGCACCGCGCAGAACCCGGACGTCTTCTTCCAGGCGCGCGAGGCGTCGAACCCGTTCCACCTGGCTGTGCCTGGGATCGTTCAGGAGGTCATGGACGAGCTCGCCGAACGAACCGGCCGGCATTATGGACTCGTCGACTATCACGGTGCGCCCGACGCGGACCGGGTCATCATCGTCATGGGCTCCGCCAACGGCGCGGTTGAGGAGACCGTGGATACGCTCGTCACCGCGGATGAGCGGGTCGGGATGCTGCGGATCCGCCTGTTCCAGCCGTTCCCCGCCGAGCAGATCATGGCTGCGTTGCCGTCGACGGTACGCGGCATCGCTGTCCTGGACCGCACGAAGGAGCCGGGGGCGGTCGGGGAACCGCTCTACCTGGGAGTCGTCGCGGCCCTTGCCGAGGCGATGGACCGCGACGACCCGCCGTTTGCCGCGAACCCGAAGGTCATCGGTGGACGCTACGGGCTGTCGTCCAAGGAGATGACGCCGTCGATGATCAAGCCGATCTTCGAGGAGCTCGCGGCGGCACGACCGAAGCGGCACTTCACGGTCGGGATCTACGACGACGTCACGCATCTCAGCCTGCCGATCGACGGCGCGTTCCGGGTTCCGCGGCCAGCCGGCGAGGTCCAGGCCGTCTTCTTCGGGCTTGGCTCGGACGGGACCGTCGGGGCCAACAAGGCCTCGGTCAAGATCATCGGTGAGAGCACCGACCTGTTCGCCCAGGGCTACTTCGTGTACGACTCCAAGAAGTCGGGGTCGATCACGGTGTCGCACCTGCGGTTCGGCCCGCAGCCCATCCGCTCGACCTATCTTGTCGAGGGGGCTGACTTCGTCGCCTGTCACCAGTTCGGGATGCTCGGCCGGACCAAGGTCCTCGAGTCGGCCAAGCAGGGTGCGACCTTCCTGCTCAACGCTCCGTTCGGGCCGGACGAGGTCTGGGACCACCTGCCGGGGGGCGTCCAGCGTCTGCTCCTCGACAAGGAGATCGACTTCTGGGTGATCGATGCGCTCGCGGTCGCCGCCGAGGCCGGGATGGGGAGCCGGATCAACACCGTCATGCAGCCGTGTTTCTTCAAGCTCGCAGGCATCCTGCCGCCCGATGAGGCCATCGCGCAGATCAAGGCGTTCGTCCAGAAGACCTATGCGAAGCGCGGCGAGGCCGTCGTGGCGCGCAACTTCGAAGCCATCGATCGGTCGCTGGCGCGCCTCGGTCACGTGACGCTCGGTGTCGTCACCAACGAACAGCCGACGATCGCGCCGGTCCCGGCGGATGTCCCCGACTTCGTGGCCCGGATCACCTCGCGATTGATGGCCGGCGACGGCGACCAGTTACCGGTCAGTGCCCTCCCGGTCGACGGCACGTTCCCCACCGGCACGACCAGGTACGAGAAGCGTGCGATCGGGCAGGAGATCCCGATCTGGGATCCGGCCATCTGCATCGACTGCGGCAAGTGCGCGATGGTCTGCACACACGCGACGATCCGGATGAAGGTCTTCCCGACCGCATCGGTCGAGGCGGCGCCGGTCGGTTTCCTCCACAAGGAATTCCGATCGCGTGAGCTCCCCGGACACCGGCTCACGATCCAGGTCGCGCCCGACGACTGC
>JANMPL010000502.1:0-3609 GCA_031369845.1 Chloroflexota bacterium | reverse complement strand
AACTTGGCCGCTGCCGCGGCTGTCGCGCGTCGGGCACGCGACGCCGGCCTGGAGGTGATCGGCGTGTTCACCCACGGCGGCCACAGCTACCAAGCACCCGGAGCGCGCGTCGCCGCGGCCGCGGACGAGGTTGCGTTGCTCGGGGCAGCCGCAGACGCCCTTCGATCGGATGGCTTCGCCGTCGAGCGGATCAGCGCCGGTTCGACCCCTACCGCGGTGCTCGCCGCTGCGGGCCAGGTGAACGAGATCCGGCCCGGGACCTATCTGCTCGGCGACCGTACGCAGGTCGCCCTCGACGCAATCCCCGCCGAGGGGATCGCCCTCGTCGTTGCCGCGACCGTCGTCAGCGTCTCGGTCGAAGGACAGTTCGTCCTCGACTCCGGGGCGAAGTCGCTGACAAAGGACCGGGCGCCGTTCCTCGCGGGATTCGGGTCGATCCCCGGCTATCCGAGCGCCGTCATCGAGCGGCTCTACGACTACCACGCCGCGGTAACGATCCCGCCGGGCGCTCCGACGCCTGCCCTGGGCGACGTGCTGGCGGTCATCCCGAACCACGTCTGCCCGGTCGTCGATCTGTTCGACACCTTCGTTGCGGCCCGGGCCGGTGCAATCGTCGGCACATGGCCCGTCGACGCTCGAGGAAGGAGCGGTTAGATGGTCGATCCGGCCGCGCCGCCCATCCTGATCGATGAGATGACGCCGGACGATGGCCCCGCGGTCCTCGAGATCTACATCCAAGGGATCGCCACCGGTAACGCGACCCTCGAGACGTCGGCGCCCGACTGGGCCCGCTGGCACGCGAGCCACCGGCGCGACTGTCGGCTGGTCGCACGGCTCCACGATCGTGTGGTCGGCTGGACGGCGCTGGGTCGCTACTCCACGCGCGAGGTCTACGCCGGCGTCGCCTGGGAAAGCGTGTACGTCGACGAGGCGGCGCGCGGTCGCGGCGTCGGGCGCGCGCTTCTCGAGGCGCTTGTGCCCTCCTCGGAGACGGCCGGCGTCTGGACCCTCCTCGCCGGGGTTCTCGTCGAGAACACTGCCAGCCTCGCCCTCCATGAACGCGCGGGCTTCCGGCGGATCGGTGTGCAGGAGCGAATCGGACGCGACATCGCCGGGAATTGGCGCGACCTGGCATTTCTCGAGCGTCGCAGCGACCGCGTCGGGACCTGACCCCGGTTCATACGAGTGGGCGAGGACGCCAGTTTGAACGTTTCGATCCGGTGCCTCGCCTCTAGGGTATGAACGAGGCGAGAGCATCTGAGCCATGCCAGGCACGAACGTGAGCACCGATCACGTCGAATGGGTCGCCCAGGCGCGGGCCGGCAACAGAGAGGCGTTCGACCTCCTGGCCGCAACGGTCGTCGATAGCCTGTACGCCGTCGCGCGGCTTGTCCTCCGCGACGCCGATCGAGCCGAGGACGCGGTCCAGGAGACCCTCGTCCGCTGCTGGCGAGACCTGCCGGCCCTTCGCGACGTCGCCCGGTTTCGTCCCTGGATCAACCGGCTGCTAATGCGCGCTATCGCGGACGAATTCCGGAGCACCGGCCGCCAGCGCGCCATGGTGACGCTCCTCCGGCTGGAGCCCGCAGTCGCCGACCCGTCGGCCGAGTTCGCGACGCGCGAGCAACTGACACGCGGCTTCGAACGCCTGACCGTCGACCACCGTGCGGTGATCGTCCTTCGCCTCTACCTCGGGCTGTCCCTCGAAGAGACGGCCGCCACCCTCGGGATCCCTGTCGGGACTGCCAAGTCCCGGCTGCATTACGCCACTGAGGCCATGCGTGTCGCGCTCGAGGCGGACGCACGGCCGAGGGGGCGGGAGGTCAGCGCATGAACGCCGGGCCCGACGTCGAGCGCCTGATCTCGAACTGGCTCGTCGAGGAGGCTCCGGACCGTGCTCCGGACCGGATCCTCGGCGCGGCCGCCCAAACCATTGACCGAACGAAGCAGCGGCGCTTCGGCGCCGCATGGAGGGACCCAATGCTCATCAGCACGTCGCGGCTTGTCGCCGCGGCCGTCATCGTCGCCGCCGCGGTGGTGGGCGCTGGTTGGATCGGACGATCCACGGCAAGCGTCGGCGACCGGCCGACGACAGCCCCCGCGACAACGGCTCCGCCACCGTCGGGTTCGCCAAGCCTGAATCCGGCACCCAGCAGCGCGGGATCGGTGAGTGGGGCGATCTCCGAGGGGACCTATGCATCAGCGCCGGTGCAGGTTGCCGACATCATCGCCCTCGCGAACGCCGACACTGCCCTCTCGCCCGACCAGAGAACGCACATCATCGACGTCCTCTTCGAGATAAGGGATCACACGACCTTCGCCGTCTCCATCGAGCTCAAGGATGGGAAATGGACCGAGAAGCAGTCGGTGGATGGCGCCGAGCAAGTCGGCCAGGAAGCGACCTACACGTTTCTCGACGCCAATACGGTCGTCCTCCGCGACGAAGCCGGAGTCGGCGGCTTCGAAGTCACCAGGCTGCCGAACGGTTTCACGCTGAAGAGCCTGACGCCGCAAGCTGACTTGGAGGAGGCATTCGCCGTCAAGATCCTGTTCGAGTCAGGCGCCTTCATCCGCGCGCCCTGACATCTGTCGCGCCCGGCGCGACTCCGAATCGGATATCTAGGCTGGCCTCCTCGCCGAGGAGGCCAGTCCTCTTCCTTTTTCCCTCCTGAACGTTTGGGGTCAGACCTCCCGTCATAGTGGGTGATCGGGGCCAGAGGGCTCCGGCCGAATGGAGGTCGAGGAGTTGGATCGAGACCTCGTCGAGCAGGCCCGTCGGGGCGACCGAGAGGCGTTCACCGTCCTGGTGCACCAGGTCAGCGACGTCCTCTACGCGATCGCCTTCCGGATCCTGCGCGACCCAGGGCTCGCCGAGGACGCGCTGCAGAACGCCCTCGTCCTGGCCTGGCGGCGTCTCCCGCGCCTTCGCGATGCGGAGCGCTTCGAGGCCTGGATCCATCGCATCGTCGTCCACGCCTGTTACGACGAATCGCAACGGTCCCGGTCGTGGACGGCCAACGTCCGGGTCCTGCCCATCGATGGACCATCGACGCCGGACGGCACCGACGCCGTCGCCGACCGTGACGAACTGGAGCGGGCCTTCCGCCGGCTTCCGATCGAGCAACGGGCGGTCTTCGTCTTGCACCACTACCTCGGGCTGCCCCTCGTGGAGATCGCGGAACTCCTCGAAATCCCGGCAGGGACGGCCCGATCGCGCCTCCACTACGCCATCGCCGGGCTCCGCGACGCCTTGAGCGTCGGGCGGGAGCCCATCGCCTCGGAAGGACGGCTGGCATGACCGACGATCGTTCGCTCGAACGCGCCGCTCGGTCGTGGCTCGAGGCTGGGCCGACCGACGCGCCTGACCGCGCCGTGGATGCCGCCCTCCTCCGGATCCAGACGACACCACAAGAGCGGGATCTCCGGATCCCGTGGAGGTTCCCGACCATGACCACTCCAGCCCGCGTCGCCACGGCCGCCGTCATCGGCGTGCTCGCGGTCGGTGGCGCTTTCTTCGTGCTCGGTAGAGCCGGTCAGTCTGGCGTCGGCGGGCCTGGGCCGACACCGACCCAGACCCTGACGCCATCGCCGGCTGTCACGCCGGCTCCC
>JANMPL010000086.1:0-2931 GCA_031369845.1 Chloroflexota bacterium | reverse complement strand
ATGGAATGGCGGCGCCGTAGGGATTGGCGGGATCGGCGGCGGCGAGGAGGTGGACGGCGCGCTCGCTCGGGGAGCGGGCCGGCTCGCGGAGCGCCCGGAGGCGCTCGAGCGCGCCCGCCTGCGCGAACTGCGCGGCCCCGTGGCCATCGACGAAGTAGCCGCGCCGGATCCGGCCTGCCTCCTCGAGCGCCCGGAGGACCGCATACACGGCCGAGAAACCGCCTTCAACGCCCTCAGTCGCGACGGCCTCGCGGGTCACGACGCCGTGCCGGTCGAGGAGCGCAAGGCTGAGGGCATGGAGGCGCTCCGTCGGCGTAGGCGGCGGTGCCACGCTCCCCTCCTCCGCGGCCTCGTCGGGCTCGACGAGCGACCAGCGACCGGCGGCCTCGGGCGGGCCGAGCGAGGTAAGCCGGCCTGGGCGGCGTCGCGCGTCGCGGGCGGGGCGCTTCCAGCGGAGGGCCCGGAGCGGGGCGAACGTGTCGTTCGTGACCTCGCCGGCCCAGACGAGGTCCCAGAGCGCGTCGAGCACGTCCCGATCGGAGCCGCCGCCCGCGGCGGCAAACAGCTCCCGGTAGAACGAAGCGCCCCGCCGGCGCAGGTGTGCGCGAATTGCCTCGTGGCGCGGACCGGCGGGACGGTCGACGCCGTCGGCGCGGCCGGCGGGCCGGAGGACCTCGCGCCCGGGTCGGTAGAGCGCGATCCGCCCGTCGTCGCGGCCGAGACTCCCCCGACCGACCCACGCGACCTCGCCCATCGCCCCAAGCTCGTCTAGGAGTCGGGGCTGATAGCCCGGGATGCGGGCCGGCAACACGTCGCGCTCGAGAACTGAGGCGGGAATTGCCAGGCCGGCGAGCTGGTCGACCACCTCCGCGAGGCGTTCGAGGGCCGCGACCGGCCGGAGATCCGGCAAGGCCTCGCCGACCGCCGTGACTCCGTGCCACGCCGGCAGGAACCGACCGAGCGTCGACGGATCGACCGGCTCGACCTCCCGGCGGAGTCTCGCGAGCGACCGGCGGCGGAGGATCCGCAGGACGTCCGGGTCGATCCATTCGCGCTCTGAGCCGCCCGGTCTGAACTCACCTCGGACGATCGTCCCGGCCTCGAGAAGTCGCTCAAGTCCACCCTCGACGACACCGATCGGCAGCCCCCAGCGGCGCGCCGGGTCAGGGGTCAGGAACGGTCCGTGGGTCCTGGCGAACCGGGCAAGCAATCCATCGAGGGCGGCAGTGGCCGGCGCCAGGAACGCATCGGGCACGCCGGTTGGTGGCGAGACGCCGACTCCGTCGCGGTACCGCGCGACGTCCTCGATCGCGATCCAGCGGTCGTCCCCGGCGACCCGGGCCGGCACGGCGCGGCGCGATGAGACGAGCTCCGTGAGCCAGCCATCGCTGGTGGCCCCGCCACCCTCGGTCCGGGCGGCGATCTCATCGGCCGAAAGATCGCCCAGGCGGCGCAGGATGTCGTGGAGCTGGTCGGCCGTCGTGGCCCGTCGGTCGTCGGTGAGGGCCTGCAGGCTCAGTTCGAGATCGGCGAGCGCCTCGGGATCGAGCAGCTCACGCAGCTCTTCCTGGCCGAGCAGCTCGCGGAGAAGGTCGCGATCGAGCGTCAACGCGCCCGCTCGACGCTCGGCGAGCGGAGCGTCGCCGTCGTACATGTAGGCCGCGACGTAGTCGAAGAGGAGCGAGCTCGCAAACGGGCTGGCTCGTAGCGTCTCCACACGGTGGACGGCGATCTCGCGGCTCGCCACTCCGCCGAGCACGTCGCGGAGCGCCGGCAGGTCGAAGACGTCCGAGAGGACCTCCCGGTACGTTTCGACGAGGATCGGGAAGCTGCCGTAGCGCGAGGCAACCGCGAGCAGATCGGCGGCCCGCTGGCGCTGTTGCCAGAGCGGCGTCCGGGTCCCCGGCCGTCGGCGCGGCAGCAGCAGAGCGCGGGCGGCGTTCTCGCGGAAGCGCGACGCGAACAGCGCGCTGCTGGCGACCTGGCCGACGACGAGCTCCTCGAGCTCATCGGGCTCCGGGAAGAGCAGCGGCTCGATCGTCTCGAATGACATCTCGGCGTCGGGCAGCCGGATCGCGATGCCGTCGTCCGACCAGATCGTCTGGACCTCCGTCCCGAGCTTCTCGCCGATCCTCGCCTCGAGCGCGAGGGACCACGGAGCGTGGACGCGACCTCCGAACGGCGTCAGCAGGACAAGCCGCCAGTCGCCGAGCTCGTCTCGGAACCGCTCGACCACGATCCGCCGATCGGTCGGCAGGGCGCCGACGACTTCGCGCTCATCCTCGAGATAGGCGATGAGGTTCTCGGCCGCGAGCTCGTCGAGGTCGTGGTCGGCTTTCAGTCGGTCGAGGGCGGCCCGTCGGCCCCGAGGGCCTCGTCCCAGGTCGGCTTCAGCCTCGCGAACGAACGCCCCCAGCGCCCGCCCGAGCTCGATCGGCCGCCCCACCGCATCGCCGTGCCAGAACGGCAGCTTGCCCGGAACCCCCGGCGCCGGCGAGACCGTGACCCGGTCGTGACCGATCTCCTCGATCCGCCAGCTGCTCGCCCCGAGCGTGATCACCTCGCCAACTCGACTCTCGTAGACCATCTCCTCGTCCAGTTCGCCGACCCGCCGCCCGGGCGTCCCGGCCTCGCCGACCATGAAGACCCCGTAGAGCCCGCGGTCCGGGATCGTGCCGCCGCTCGTGACGGCGACGACGCGGGCGTCGCGACGGCCTTCGACGATGTCCGTGACGCGGTCCCAGGTCACGCGCGGTTTCAGCTCCGCGAACTCGTCGCTGGGGTACGCGCCGGCGAGCATCCCGAGCACCCCTTCAAGCACCTCGCGGCTGAGCGTCTGGTATGGGGTTGCTCGGGTCACCGCGGCGAGGAGCTCGTCGACCGTCCAGCGGTCCATGACGGTCATCGCCACGAGCTGCTGAGCGAGGACGT
>JANMPL010000468.1:0-7025 GCA_031369845.1 Chloroflexota bacterium | reverse complement strand
GGCCGGCGATGCTCCGGGCGGGTTCGAGGTGTCGTTCGCGGACGGACGCTCGGTCCGGACCCTGTCGCCGGGTCGCGATCCGTATGAGACCGAGGCCGAGGTCTTCCTCAACGCGGTCGAAGCCGGCGATCCCGACCGCGTACTCTCCTCGTACGCCGACGCACTCGCCACGGATCGGCTGACCCGCGCGGTGGTCGCCGCCACGGGCCGGCCGGGGTAGAGCGAAGGGCACTGGCCGCGTCTGATCCAAGCCCGGACGGTCGATCAGGTCGAGCGGCTGTCTCAGCCTCGTCCGGCGGCCCGGGCGCCAGCCGCTGTGGGTCGAACCGCCGGGCGCGCCGCGGCGGCCTGCCCGGGGACGGGCGCACTATCGCGAACGATGAGTTCCGGTGTGAGCGTCAACGCCCGGACAGGAGTCCGATCGGGCTCGTCGATGGCCACGAGTAGCTCCCGGACGGCGAGCTTGCCGAGCTCCTGCAGTGGCTGCCGCACGGTCGTGAGCGATGGCGTGAACTGCTCGGCTTCGTCCAGCCCGTCGAATCCCACGACGGCGACGTCGCCGGGGACGGCGATCCCTCGACCGTTGGCGATGTGGAGCACCCCGAGTGCCATCTGGTCATTGGCGGCGACCACCCCGTCGAGATCCGGATCGACGGCCAGCAGCTCCTCGAACGCGGCCGCGCCGCTGGCCGATGACCAGTTCCCGAAACGAACTGCGCCGGGCTCGAGCCCGGCGTCGTGCAGCGCATCGCGCCAGCCGTCGTGCCGGTCCTTGGCCTCGTGCCAGCCCGCAGGCCCGCCGACATGGACGATCCTCCGTCGCCCGAGGGAGATGAGGTGCTCGGTTGCCTCACGTGAACCGGCGTAATTGTCGATCGCGATCGTCGAGAAATCGGGCGAGGGCTCGGCCTTGAGGAAGATGATCCGCGGCGAGCCGACCGGCAGATGCTCCCGCACCTTCGGGATGTTGGCGCCGACGTCGGGGGCGGCGAAGATGATTCCCTCGACGCGGTGGGCGATCAGGAACTCGATGACCGACAGCATCTCCGCGGCATCCGAAGTCGAGATCTCCTTGAGCAGCAGGACGTAGCCCGAGGCGTCCGATTCCTCGGTGATGCCGTTGAGGGTCTGGGCGACGCCGAAGTAGCGGAGGCCTGCCGCGACGATGCCGAGCATCTGCGAGCGGCGCTGGACCAGGCTTCGGGCGACCTCGCTCGGCTGGAACCCGACCGCGGCGATCGCGGCCTCGACAGCCTGGCGGGTTCGCGGCGAGACATCCGGCCGCTTGTTGATGACGCGCGATACGGTCTGGGTCGAGACCCCGCACATGCGGGCGATCTCCTTGATCGTGACCCTGTGCTGGCGAGACAATCGAATACCTCTGGGCGGCGAGACGGCTTGTGCGCCCGCGGGGCGGCTGATACGGTAGTCTACACCGTGAACGTTAGCGGGAACGCTAACGGACGGCGAACCCGTTTGATCAGCTTTCGATTGGGCACAGGCTCCGAGCCGAACGATGGCGGCGGTTCCCGTACTCTGGCGGTCCGGGCCGACGCGCCGCCGCGGGGGTTGCGGGCCGCAGGAGGGACCGTTGAGCAGGTACGCGATCGGCGTGGATTTCGGCACTGAATCCGGGCGCTCAATCATCGTCGACGTTGCGGACGGGTCGGAGCTCGCGGCGGCCGTTTACCCCTACTCGAACGGGGTCATCGACGAGCGGCTCCCACTCGACCGGTCGGTCTCGCTTCCGCCCGACTGGGCGCTCCAGGATCCCGACGATTACCTGCGCGTGTTCAAGGCGACGATCCCCGCGGTGCTGCGTGAGTCCGGCGTAGATGCCGCGGACGTGATCGGCGTCGGGATCGACTTCACGGCGTGCACGATGCTGCCGGTCATGGCCGACGGCACTCCCCTCGCTGACATCCCGGAATACCGGGCCAACCCCCATGCCTGGGTCAAGCTCTGGAAGCACCACGCCGCCCAGCCCGAGGCGGATCGGATCAACGACGTCGCCCGCGACACTGGCCAGCCGTGGCTCGATCGCTACGGCGGGAAGATCTCGTCGGAGTGGTTCTTCTCGAAGGTCCTCCAGATCCTCGACGAGGCGCCGGATGTCTACGCGGCGGCGGATCGCCTGATCGAAGCGAGCGACTGGGTCGTCTGGCGCCTCACCGGCACGGAGACCCGGAACGCCTGTGCCGCCGGCTACAAGGCGATGTGGTCCAAGCGGGACGGATTCCCCGACGAGAGCTACTTCGCTGCACTCGATCCGCGACTCGGGAGCGTCGTCGATACGAAGATGCGCCGGGACATCAGGTACATGGGTGAGCGGGCCGGCGGCCTGTCCCAGGAGGCGGCCGCCTGGACGGGGCTGAGGGCCGGGACCGCCGTCGCGGTGGCCAACGTCGACGCCCATGTGGCAGTTCCGGCGGCGACCGTCATCGATGCGGGCCGCATGGTGATGATCATGGGCACCTCGACGTGCCACATCGTGCTCGCCGAGGAAGAGCGCGCCGTCCCGGGGATGTGCGGTTACGTCCAGGACGGGGTGATTCCCGGATTCTTCGGGTACGAGGCGGGCCAGTCGTGCGTCGGCGATCACTTCAGCTGGTTCGTCGAGCATGCTGTTCCGGAGGCGTACGTCCAGGAGGCTCGCGAGCGCGGCATCGACCTTCACGCGCTGCTCCAGGAGCAGGCGGCGGCACTCCGGGTCGGGGAGTCCGGACTCCTCGCGCTCGACTGGTGGAACGGCAACCGGTCCGTCCTCGTCGACGCCGGGCTCGGCGGCCTCCTCGTCGGGGCGACGCTGGCGACGGTCCCCGAGGAGATCTACCGGGCCCTGATCGAGGCGACGGCCTACGGGACGCGGGTGATCGTCGAGACGTTCGAGGCTCACGGCGTCCCGGTCCGGGAGATCGTCGCCTGCGGCGGCCTCGCGGAGAAGAGCCCGCTCATCATGCAGATCTACGCCGATGTGACCGGCCGACCGTTCAAGCTGAGCGCCTCAGAGCAGACGCCCGCCCTCGGCTCGGCGATGTTCGGTGCCGTGGCCGCCGGGGCGGCGGCGGGCGGCCACGCGACGATCCAGGATGCCTCGCGGGCGATGGCCCGCCTGAAGGACGTCGTCTATGACCCGATCCCGGACAACCGCGCGGCCTACGACGTCCTCTATGGCGAGTACCTTCGCCTCCACGACTACTTCGGTCGCGGTGGCAACGACGTCATGAAGGTGCTCAAGGGAATGCGGGAGCGGGCGAAGGTTCTCCGCGATACGGCACCGGTCACGGCGTGACGTGAAGCTCAAAGCCATCCGCCATGCGCTCATCGGGTTGCACGCCGAGCTCCCCCGTCACAACCTCGTGGTCTGGACGGGCGGGAACGTCAGTGCCCGCGACCCGGAGAGCAACCTCGTCGCGATCAAGCCGTCCGGGGTCCGCTACGGGGACCTGACCGCCGAATCGATGGTCGTGGTCGACCTCGACGGTCATGTGGTCGACGGGACCCTCAACCCGTCGTCCGACACCGCGAGCCACCTCTACATCTACCGCCACCGGCCCGACATCAACGGTGTCGTCCACACGCACTCGCGTTACGCGACGGCCTTTGCCGCGGTCGGCAAGCCCATTCCCGTCTATCTCACCGCCCAGGCCGATGAGTTCGGCGGCGAGATCCCGTGCGCCGGGTTCACTCTCATCGGCGACGAAAGCATCGGCGCGCTCGTGGTCGAGGGGATCGGACGTTCGTCCGCGATCCTGCTCAAGAACCACGGCGTGTTCACCATCGGCCCGACGCCCGTGGCCGCGGTCAAGGCGGCCGTGATGGTCGAGGACATTGCCGCGACCGTCTGGGCCGCCCTCCAGATCGGCACGCCCGACGTCCTCTCCGACGACGTCGTCGAACAGCTTCATCGTCGCTACAAGACGGTCTACGGCCAGTAGTCGCCCCGCGATCGAGGTGTCAACCGTGCTCACGCTCAGCGCCAACGAGGTCTGGTTCGTCACAGGCAGTCAGCACCTGTACGGCCCCGAGACGCTCGAGACGGTGGCCAGCCACGCGGCTGAGATCGCGGGGACGCTCGATTCGGCTCCCGCCGTGCCCGTCAGGATCGTCGCCAAGCCGGTCCTGACCGGGGCCGACGGTATCCGGAACCTGGCGATGGAGGCCAACGCGTCCGCCAACTGTGTGGGGCTGATCACCTGGATGCACACGTTCTCGCCGGCAAAGATGTGGATCGCCGGCCTGGACGCTCTCCGCAAGCCGTTCCTGCACCTCCATACCCAGTTCCACCGGGAGATCCCCTGGGCCGACATCGACATGGACTTCATGAACCTCAACCAGGCCGCCCACGGCGACCGCGAGTTCGGGTTCATCGCCGCCCGGATGCGGCTGGAGCGGACGGTCGTCGTAGGTCATTGGGGCGACCCAGAGGTCCAGGAGCGCATCGGCGGGTGGTCCCGGGCGGCGAGCGCCCGACGGGACTGGGAGACGGGGAAGATCGCCCGCTTCGGGGACAACATGCGCGAGGTCGCCGTCACCGATGGCGACAAGGTCGAGGCTCAGAGGCGGCTCGGTTTCAGCATCAACGGCTATGGCGTCGGCGACCTCGTGGCGATCGTCAACGAGTCGGCCGACGCCGAGGTGGACCGGCTCGTCGCGACCTACCTCGACGAGTACGACGTGGATCCCGCCCTCCGCCCGGGCGGCGACCGCGCCGATGCGCTCCGCGACGGTGCGCGGATCGAGCTCGGGCTCCGTCGGTTCCTCGAGGACGGCCGCTTCACCGCGTTCACGACGACTTTCGAGGATCTCCACGGGCTCAACCAGCTGCCCGGGCTGGCCGTCCAGCGGCTCATGCGCGACGGCTATGGGTTCGGTGCCGAAGGCGACTGGAAGACCGCCGCGATGGTCCGGGCGATGAAGGTCATGGCGACGGGGCTCGAGGGCGGCGTGTCGTTCATGGAGGACTACACCTACCACCTGAGCAAGTCCGGCGACCTCGTTCTCGGCGCTCACATGCTCGAGGTCTGCGAATCGATCGCCGCCGGTCGGCCGAGGCTTGAGATCCACCCGCTCTCGATCGGCGGCAAGGCCGATCCCGTTCGCCTCGTCTTCGATGCCCACCCGGGCCAGGCGATCGCCGCGTCGATCACCGACATGGGCCAGCGCTTCCGGATGATCGCGACAGTCGTCGACGTTGTTGCTCCGGAGCACCCGCTGCCCAGCCTACCGGTGGCCCGCGCCGTCTGGCGCCCTCGCCCGGACCTCGCCACGAATGCCGCCGCCTGGATCTACGCCGGCGGGTCGCATCACACGAGCCTGGGCTACCCGACGACGACGGAGCACCTCCGGATCTTCGCCGCCATGTCCGGGGTCGAGTTCGTGATCATCGACGAACGGACCGAGATGGAGGCCTTCCGCGACCGGCTCCGCTGGAATGACCTCTATCACTTGCTCGCCAAGGGGCTTTGACGCTTTCAACGGTCTGGTTCCCGCAGCGCTACCCGAATCGCCCCCGGCGACCCTTGACAAAGAGACTTGACGTGGCGGTGGCCCGCGGGCTAGCATTCGCGCGTTATCGTTCCCGTGAACGATAACGCTAGGCGCCAGCAGTCCGAGAGGCACGCGGAAATCGCGGGCGTGATCACCGGCTCGAATGCCGGGAACGCATCCCTGAGACGACGCTGGTACGGCACCGCTGGGGCTCGGTTGCCCCGTCACTGTTGGAGGAGCGAGACACCCATGAAGAAACTGCTCAGTTTGGTTCTGGTGGGGCTCTTCGCCCTGGCAGCCTGCGGTACCCCCGCCGCCAGCGGCGGCGCCCCTGGCTCGGCCGCAGCCGGGGCCGGTGGCCTCGTCGGCATCGCGATGCCGACCAAGTCGTCCGCCCGCTGGATCGCGGACGGCGACAACCTCGTGAAGTCGTTGAAAGCTCTTGGCTACGAGACCGACCTCCAGTATGCCGAGGACGACATTCCCACTCAGGTGTCCCAGGTCGAAAACATGATCACCAAGGGCGCCAAGGTCCTCGTGATCGCCGCAATCGACGGCACCACGCTCACCGACACCCTGCAGAAGGCCGCGACGGCCGGCATCAAGGTGTTCGCCTACGACCGCCTGATTCGCAACAGTCCGAACGTGGACTACTACGCCGCATTCGACAACTTCACCGTGGGCGTCGCTCAGGCCGGTTCGATCGTCGACAGCCTCGACCTCAAGAACGCCGCCGGGCCGTTCAACATTGAGCTGTTCGCGGGCTCGCCGGACGACAACAACGCCGGCTTCTTCTTCAACGGGGCCATGTCGATCCTCCAGCCATTGATCGATAGCAAGAAGCTCGTCGTCCAGTCCGGGCAGACCAAGTTCCCCGAGCAGGTCGGGACGCTTCGCTGGGACGGCGCTACCGCCCAGGCCCGAATGGACAACATCCTCGCCACGCACTACGCGGACAAAGAGGTCGACGCGGTCCTCTCCCCGTATGACGGCATCAGCCGCGGCATCATCGCCTCGCTGAAGCAGGTCGGTTACTACGGTGCCAAGCCGGCTCCCGTCGTCACCGGCCAGGACGCCGAGCTCCCGTCGGTGAAGTCGATCCTCGCCGGCGAGCAGACCTCGACCGTCTTCAAGGACACCCGCACCCTCGCCGCGCAGGTTGCCAAGATGGTCGACCAGTTCCTCAAGGGCCAGACCGTCGAGGTCAACGATTCGAAGACGTACGACAACGGCGTGAAGGTCGTCCCTTCGTACCTGCTTCCTGTCGTCTCCGTGACCAAGGACAACGTCACGAAGGAGCTTGTGGACACCGGCTACTACAAAGCAGATGAAGTGAAGCCGTAGGCTTCGCGTAGCATGACGGGTGTGCGTCGGTCACCGACCATCGCACACCCGTCTTCTTCTTCCACATGCAGTAAGAAACGGCGGTTCGGGTGAGCGACGACGCACTTCTGGAGATGCGTGGCATCACTAAGGAGTTCCCCGGCGTCAAGGCGCTCAGGGACGTCACGTTCTCCGTCCGGCCGGGCGAGATT
>JANMPL010000460.1:0-4825 GCA_031369845.1 Chloroflexota bacterium | reverse complement strand
CGGATTGCAACTACATCAAGAAGGAAGGGCCGCCTCCGCCCGATCAGCTGCCGTTCGAGGTCATCTGCCCCAAGAACGGGGACGGCCACCTCGTCGCCCGGCGGGCTCGTCGAACGGGCAACGTCTTCTGGGGCTGCTCGGCCTACCCCAAATGCGACTTCACGACGAACTTCGAGCCGGTCGGGGCGGTCCACGATGCGGACGAGGGGCCCGTCGCTCGCAAGGGCGACACCGGCATCTGCCTCCGCTGCGGCGCCGACGTTCCGCTGCCGGAGGGGACGGACCTCGTCGGCGCTCGATTGGCGGGCGGCCCGCCGAACCCTGAGGCGCTCGCGAAGCCGGCCCGAGGTGGCGCTCGCCGCGGGGGTGGACGCGGGGCTTCGTCTGGCAACGGCCGCGGGCGACCTTCTGGTTCGGGGCGCTCCGGCGGCACCAGGGCGGCGTCGCGCCGGACCCGAACGACCGAGAGCGCCCCGGACGCGTGAGCGGGGCGCCGGCGGCCGAGCCCGCGCTCGAGCGGTTTCTCCGCGGCCTTGCCGCTCGGGACGCCTCGCTTCACACGCAACGCTCCTATCGCACCGCGATCGCGGCGTATCTCGACTGGCTGATGGAGCGCGGCGTCGACTGGCGGGCACCGGCCCGGGCTGATCTCCGTGCTTATCTCGCCCATCTCGGCGGGCGCGGCGCCCGCAGCTCGACAGCCCAACGGCTGGCCGCCATCCGTTCGTTCCACCGCCACGCGGCGCGGGAGGGCCTGAGCGCGGGTGACCCGTGGGGAGCGATCGCGACCCCGCGCCTGCCACGGCGGCTGCCTCGTGTCCTGGAGGTGGAGCAGGTCGAGCGACTCCTTGCCGTCGTCGACGAGGAGTTGGCCGCCGCCGACACGGCCGCGCCTGCACGGAGGCCGCTGCTCACCGCGCTCGCTCTCCGCGACCGGTCGCTGGTCGAGACGGCCTACGCGGCCGGGCTACGGATCAGCGAGCTGGCGGCCGCCGATCTCGCGTCCCTGGAACTGCGCCGCGGCGAGATCCGGGTACTCGGAAAGGGACGGAAGGAGCGGGTCGGGCTGCTCGGCCGGCCGGCTCGGGCGTCGATTGCGGCCTATCTCGAAGACGGTCGGCCGGTCCTTTTGGTGCTGCGCAAGGCGGGCGAGGACGAGCCAGCCGAGATCTTCCTGAACCATCGCGGGGCGCCGCTAGGCGTCCGCGGCCTGCGCTACCGACTCGATCTGCTTTGCCGTCGGGCAGGCCTGCCGGAGGGCGTCTCGCCGCACACCCTCCGCCACTCCTTCGCAACGCACCTGCTTGACGGCGGCGCGGACCTGCGGGTCGTCCAGGAGCTGCTGGGTCACGAGAGCCTCGCAACGACGCAGATCTACACCCACGTCTCGCCGACGCGCCTCCGGGCCGCCTACCGCGGCGCCCATCCACGGGCGACTCGCCCATCGGCCGTTTGACCGCGTCGTGACGCGACGGTGACGCACCGCGCCCTCGCCCAGGCGGGCCTGGTCGTCTCAGGGGCCTTCCTCATCTCCCGGATCCTCGGTTGGATCCGCGTCGCGATCATCGCGATCACGATCGGCGCAGGGCCCGAGCTGGACGCGTTCTTCGCCGCCTTCCGACTGCCCGACCTGATCTTCCAGCTCGTCGCTGCAGGGGCCCTGTCGTCGGCGCTGATCCCGATCGTGGCCGTCCTGCTCACCAACGACGACCAGCAACGGGCGTGGCGGGTGGTCTCGACCGTCACGAACCTCATGCTCGCGGCGCTGGTGCTGCTCGCGGCCATCATCTTCCTTGCCGCGCCCGCGATCGTCCCGGCGATCACTCCCGGCTTCGATGCGCCCCAGGCCGCCCGAACCGCCGACTTGACGAGGATCATGCTCCTCGGCCCGATCTTCCTCGCGCTCGGATCGGTCGCGACCAGCCTGCTCAATGCCCAGGGCAGGTTCGCCGCCGCCGCCGTCGCCCCGATCGTCTACAACCTCGCGATCATCGGTGCCGCGCTGTTCCTGGCGCCGACGCTCGGGGTGACGGGCCTCGCGATCGGCGTCGTCGCGGGCTCAATCGGGCACCTCCTCGTCCAGCTGCCGGCCGTCCTCCGACTCGGCTTCAGGTACACGAGGCTCATCGATCTCTCCGATCCCCAGGCCCGCAAGGCGCTCGCCCTCATGGCGCCCCGCGCGATCGGACTCGGGGCGACGCAGATCACGTTCGTCGTCGTCACCTCCATCGCGTCGACGCTCCAGGAGGGCGCGATCAGCGCGTTCAACATCGCGTTCACGCTCCTCCAGATCCCCATCGGCGTGATCGGCGTCCCTCTCGGGGTAGTCGTGTTTCCGGCCTTGTCGCGGGAGGCAGCGCTGGGGCAGGCCGAGGAGTTCGCCGCGCTCCTGTCGCGCGCGGTCCGTCTCTTGCTGTTCGTGATGCTGCCGATCACCGGGATCGGGATCGTTCTTCGGCGCGAGGTGACGGAGCTGCTCTTCGGCTACGGCAAGTTCGACGTCGCGGCCATCGACCTGACCGCTGCGACCCTGTTCACGTTCATGTTCGGACTGGCCGCTCATGCACTCATCGCGGTCCTGGCGCGCGCGTTCTATGCCCGACAGGACACTCGGACGCCGGTGGCCGCGGGGATCATCGCTGTCGTGGTGAATACGACGCTTTCGGTGGCGCTGGCCGGGCCCCTCGGACTGCCGGGCATCGGCCTGGCAATCGCCATCGGAGCCTGGCTCGAGATGGCGATCCTGCTCGTGCTGCTCCGGCGGCGACTGCCGGAGCTGTCGCTCGGGCCGATCTTCCTCGTGGCGATCCGCTCGCTCCTCGCAACGGTGCTCGCCTCCGCGGTTGCCTACGCACTCCGCGGCGGACTCGCGCTCATCGGCGCCGAAGAGCCCGGCACAGTCGCGCTGCTCGTTCGGCTCGTGGCCGTTGGCGGCGTCGGGCTCGGCGTCTACGCCGTGCTGGCGGCTGCCTTGCGCATCTCGGAGCTGCCCTCTATCGTCGGGGTCATGGCCGACCTGCTCAGACGCCCGCGCCGAGCGTGAGCCAGCCCCCGACCCAACTCGACCCAGACGATCCGACGGCCTGGGATGCGTTCGTCTCAGGCGCAGATCCTGGTTCGTACCTCCAGCTCTCGCCCTGGGCCCAGGTCAAGGCCGTCAACGGCTGGTCGGCGGTCCGCCTGGCGGCCGATGGTCCGATCGGTGCCCAGGTCCTCGTCAGGCGCCCGCGACCGCTGCCGTGGGGTTTCGCCTACGCCCCGCGCGGTCCAGTGGCGACCGACTGGTCGCCCGACAGCCTCGCCGCCCTGGCCGACACGCTCCGCAGCAAGCTCCCGGAGCGCGCGGGCCGGGTCTCCCACGTCCGGATCGACCCCGAAATCGAACTCGGCGGCCCGCTTGATCCCGACGGCGCTCTGCGGCACGCCCTCCGCGCCGCGGACTTCCGGCCCGCCCCCCCGATCCAGCCGAACGCAACCCGGATCATCGACCTGGGGGCCGACGAGGACGCCCTCTGGAACGATCTCCGCAAGAAGTGGCGGCAGTACGTCAACAAGGCGCGCAAGGCGGGGATTGTCGTCGTCGACGCCGACGGCGACCGGCTCGGCGAGTTCTACCGGATCTACCGCGAAACGGCCGACCGGGCGGGCTTCCTGATCCGAACCGAGCGGGCGTATCGCGACGTCTGGGAGGCCTTCCGGCCGCACGGCCTCGCCCGGCTGCTCTTCGCCCAGACCGCGGACGGCGAGCCGCTCGCCACGTTGTTCCTCGTCCGCAGCGGGCCGCGGGTCGTCGAGCCGTACGGCGGCATGACCCGCGAGGGAGGCGATTCTCGCGCGAACTATCTCCTCAAGTGGGAGGCGATCCGATCGTCCCGCGAGCAGGGCGCGACGAGCTACGACCTGTGGGGCCTGGCGACTGGCGGGATCGCCCATTTCAAGACCGGGTTCGGGGGGCGCGAGGTCCGCTACATCGGAGCGTGGGATCTCGTGCTCGATCCCCTGGGCCGCCAGGTCTACCAGGGCGCGCAGCGGGCTCGGGTCGAGTGGGCGCGGCGGCGCCACGGCATCAGCGGCGACCGGAACGCGGCCGCGTTCGGGGGCGACGGCGGGAGCGACGCGGCTTGACGGTTCGGCCCGCGACCGCGGACGAGCTCGCCGACTGGGACGAGCGAACGGTCGATCCGCCGGGCGGCCACGTCTACCAGTCCCGGGCCTGGGCCGATCACCGCGCGGCGAGTGGCTGGACGCCCCACCACCTCATCGTCGACGACGCCTTCGCCGTGCTCGCGCTAACCAGGCCGTGGCCCGCCGTGGGGGGCGGCAGCGCTTACATCCCGCGTGGTCCGATCTCGGCCGGTGCCTCGCCGGCGACTGTTGCCTCTCGCCTCGTGGCTGTCACGGATCACCTCGCTGAGGCCGGCATCGACGTCGTCGCGACAGATGCGGAGATCCCGGCCGATACCGGCTGCGCCGAGCAGATCCGCGCCGCCGGCTTCCGTCCGATCGAAGAGATCCAGCCGTCACGCCACCGCATCTCACTGCCGCTCGAGGGCGTCGTCGAGGAGGCCGCCTTCGAGGCGATTGCCAAGTCGACGCGCCAGCGGATCCGGAAGGCTGAGAACGACGCGATCGACGTCGTCCGCCACGACGCGAGACTGCCACCTGGCGGAGTAGGGGAGGGCTTCGGGGCCCCTCGGGAGCCGACCGACATCGCCCTCGATCGCTTCTACGACCTCCTGCTCGAGACCGGCGAGCGCCGCCAGTTCTCGTTCGGGCCGCGGGAATCGTTCGTCGGTTGGTGGCGCGCAGCGCACCGCGCCGGCCA
>JANMPL010000454.1:0-2363 GCA_031369845.1 Chloroflexota bacterium | reverse complement strand
CGACGATGACGACGCCGGTGATGACTCGCAGCGGATATCCGCCGATCACCGGAGCGCGTGGTGGGCCGCCGTAATTTTTGATGTTGAAGTCGATCCACTCGATCCACGCCGCCGGCGAGATGACGAACGAAACCAGGGCGACGGCCGCCGTGACGCCGACACCGATCGCGAACGGTCGCCACTCGCGACGAAAGAAGAACCAGAGCAGCCCGACGCCGACCGTCAGCTTTGTCAGGATCGGGACCGCGTACCACGCTGGTGACCAGGCGGGCGACGGCCGCATCGCGAAGACGATCGCGGCAGCCATCGGCATCGTGATGTTTCCGAGCAGGACGGCGCCCAGCCCCGCGCCGAGGACGTTCAGCGCCGGAATCGCGATCGCCACGAACCCGAGACCGATGGCCAGGAGCGTCCACTCGCGCAGGCAGACCCAGAGCGACGCAAAGCACAGCAGGATCCAGCCAGTCGTGACGACGGCGTACGGCAGCACGTGGAACGGGTAGAGCAACTGGGCCATGACGGGGGGGTAGACGTAGCAATAGGACGGATCCAGCCAATCGTCCGCGTAGAGGTTTCCGAAGTCGGTCGCGGTCCAGTAGCAGTCCAGGTCGTAGGGCCGGATCACGTCCCCGCGCGCATACGCGATGGAGAAGACCACGCCGATCACGATGGCCCCGATGAGCGCGAGCCGATCCCAGTTGATCGGCGCGGCCGGCCGGCCTCTCAGTCTCTCCATCGCCCCCCGCTCCGTTCGTCGTCCACGTCGGGAGTGATCCTACCCGGCGGCGATCCTCGGAATCCGGACCCGGTTGGCGCCCTCCTCGTAGATCTCCTCGACAGCTCTGACCATCAGCTCGATGCAGAAGCGGTCGTGGACGAGGTCGTGCGCGGCCCGGGCGATCGTGTCGGCGAGGACATGGTCCGTGAGGAGCCGGACGATCGCGGCGGCGAGCGCCTCCGGCTGATCGTGCGGTACGAGGAGTCCTGTGACGCCGTCTTCGATCATCTCGGGAATGCCGCCAACGTCTGATGCGACGACCGGCCGCGACAACGCCATCGCCTCGAGGATGCTCAGGCCCTGGGCCTCTCGATGCGAGGGCAGAACCGCGACGTCCAGGGCGGCCGTGACCGCCGGGACGTCGTCGCGGCGGCCGGTGAAGACGACCCGATGGGCGACCCGGTTCGCGAGGGCCTGCTGCTCGAGGGCGTCGCGGCGGCTCCCCTCCCCGACGATCAGGAGATACGCGTCGGGAACCTCGCGCAGGACGTGCGGCCACGCGTCGAGCAGCGTCTGGTGGCCCTTCTCCGGCTCCAGGCGGGCGACGACACCCACGATCTGCGACCCGGGCTCCATCCCGTACTCGTCGCGGAGCGTGCAGCACGGTTCCTGGTGGTCATAGCGCTCGAGATCGACGCCGTTGTAGATGAGGCGAACAGGCGCCAGGCCGGGCCGCTCGTCGGCGATCTTGCGCTCGATTGCGTTCGAGACCGCGATCAGCTGGTCCATCTCCGGGGTCAGCGTGCGGAGCGCCTCGCGGTCCTCCGAGGCCCGGACACGAGAGGAGTGGACGGTCGACACCACGTACGGTCGGCGGTGGCCCGCGTTCGACAGCGCGATCGCCGCCTTCGTCCCGACGATGTCCGCCCGGTACATGTGGGTGTGGATCACGTCCGGCCGGATGTCCGCGAGATGGGCGGTCAGCTCGCCGACGGCGATCGCGTCGTCGGGCTCGTCGATGACTCGCACGCTGAACCCCGCGCGCTGGAGCTTCCGGACGGCGCTCCCGGCCGACATTGAGACTACGCTCGCGTCGAAGCGCGACCGATCGAGCCGGCTCATCAGCGAGAAGACATGCTCCTGGGCGCCGCCGTTCGTCCCGGTCGCAAGGATCTCGACGACGCGGATCCTGTCGCGGCCCGGCATCGGCAGGCGGTCGACCGGCGAGAAGCAAGGGTCGAAGGGCAGGGGCGCGGTCATGACGGCGACCCTTCCGCGACGTCGACGGAGCGCCGGACGAGCAGGCGCTGGACGGGCTCGTCGGTGGCGCCCCACTCGTTCTTGTACGGCTCGTCGCCGCGGAGGAAGTCGAGGCGACGACAGCCCTCGGCGATCGCCCGCTGGACGTACGCGGCGATCATCAGCACGCCGGGCGACAGGTCGCGGGCCTCGGGGTCGACGCCCGCGTTGTAGTAGAGGTAGCCGTCGGCGGTCCGGAAGTGAATGCCGGCGGCGATCCGCCGCTCGCCGACGGTCAGGAACGCGAGGCGGAGGCTGCCGTCCGGCCCGTGCTCCTCGAACAGGCGCCGGAAGAACACCCGAGAGCGATCGCCGCCGGGCGTCGGCGGGAAGAGCCCGTCGTCCC
>JANMPL010000428.1:0-3064 GCA_031369845.1 Chloroflexota bacterium | reverse complement strand
GGCACGGGTGACGGCCGCCCTCGCGATGCGGATCAGGGTTCGGCTCTTCGCGATCCAGCGCGAGCTGGTCGGCGCTCGCGAGGTCGAGCTCGAGCTGCCTGTCGGTTCGTCCATCGAAGGCGCCTGGATGGCGCTCGTGGCGTTGCACCCGACACTCGCGCCCGGCCGCGCCTACGTCCGGTTCGCGAGGAACGCCGACTATGCCAACGCCGATACGCCGCTTGCCGACGGCGACGAGCTAGCGATCATCCCGCCGGTCAGCGGCGGGGCGGATGCGGACAGCGACGCGGGCCACGGGGCCGATGCGCCGTCCAGGATCCTGGAACTCCGTGACGAGCCATTCGGGACGTCAATTCTCGCCGAGCTGGGTGACCGGCTGGCGACGGACGGGGTCGTAGCCGTCGTCGGGTTCATCGGCCGCACCCGCGAATCGCCGGGGACGCCGGCCCCCGGTCAGGAGGCGTAGGCGGCCCGGCACGCCGGCCGGTCCGTGGAGTCGCTCGGCTACGAGGCGCACGAGCCGATGGTCCTCGCGATGCTCGAACGGATCGCGGACGAGATCGCGGAACGCTTCGGCGTCCAGCGGATCGCGATCGTCCACCGGACCGGCGATGTGCCGCTCGGCGAGCCCAGCGTTGCGATCGTCGCCGTTTCGCCGCATCGAGACGCCGCCTTTGACGCTGCTCGATATGCCATCGACGAGACGAAGGCAAGGGCGCCGATCTGGAAAGCGGAGCGGTTCGCCGACGGGCACGTGTGGGTCGGGGAGCCCGCGCGCGACCGGCCGACCGCGGCGGGCGCGGCGGGCGAGCGGCCGACCGGGACCAGCGAGGAGGGTCGGTGAAGGTCTACATCAGCGTCGACATGGAGGGAATCGCGGGGGTCAGCCATCCCAACCCGACGGCACGGACCGACAGCGGCTATCCGGCGGCGGTCGATCTCATGGTCGGCGAGGCGAACGCTGCGATCGAGGGGGCCCTCGCCGGAGGTGCGACCGAGATTCTCGTCAACGACAGCCACGGCGGCATGTACAACCTACGCCCCGCCGATCTGCACCCGGGAGCGAGGGTCCTCCAGGGCCAGAAGGCATGGTCGATGGTGGCGGGCGCGGGACCCGGCGCCGGCTTCGGGGTCGCCCTGTTCGTCGGCTACCACGCCCGGGCCGGCCACCCGACCGGCACGATCGCCCACACCTTCTCCGGCCGACCGACGCTCACGAAGCTCAACGGGCGGCTCGTCGGGGAGACGGGGATCAACGCCTCAGTACTGGGCGCGTGGGGAGTCCCGGTCGGGCTCGTCGCGGGCGATGACGCGCTCGCGGACGAGGTCGCCGACTGGCTGCCATGGGCCGAGCGAGTCGTGGTCAAGGAGGGCGCCGGTGGCAATGCCGCGGCCTCGCTCCATCCGACGCTCGCCGCCGACCTGATCAGGGCCGGAGCGGAGCGGGCCGTCCGGCGGGCGATGGCCGGCGAGCTCCAATCGCTCGTCCTCGCACCACCTGTCGTCGTCGAGGTCGAGTACCGCAATGCGATCGCCGCCGACTTCGCCGGGATCGTGCCGGGCGCGGAGCGAACGGGCGATCGCGACGTCCGTTTCGCGGCCGACGACGCCGTTAGCGCCTATCGCGGATTCCTCGCGGGCGTGCGGCTGGCAGGCATCGTCGACTGACCCTCACAGGGACCGAAGTTCGGGACTTCCGGCTCCGGATTTCGCGCAATTGAGGGGTAAGTAGTAATGAATTCTGGGGATGTCGTCGCCCATCCCACCCGATACGATGCTATGACACATTCCAGCCAATCAGGGAGTCGTGACCAGCCACCACCGCAGTCGCCCGGCGACGCCTGGGGTCACGGATCCCGGGGATGGCTCTGCGCGCGCCGAGGCGCTCCTCCGCGCCACGAACGAGTTCCTTCGGGCGGACGACCTGCTTGCCCTGGGCCACGCGGTCATTGACGCCGCTGTCGCGATGTTCGGCGAATCGAGGGCGGCCGTCAGTCTGGCCCGAGCCGATGGTTCGATGACCCTCATGTCGACCGCGGGCATGTCGCCGGCCGAGATCGACCGATTCGAGCCACTCGTTGTCGAGGACGAACGCCTGCTGCAGTCGGTGGTCGCGGGCGAGGAGCTCTGGTCGGATGACGGTGCCGTCGAGAATCTCCGAGCGCGGGTCGCCGCGTGGGGTGGCGGTTCCGGGCTCAGCATCCCGATCCATTCGAGCACGGGTATCGCCGGCATCCTCAGCCTGTTGTTCGCCGAGGACCGGGTCTTCGATCCCGGGTTCCGCGATTCGATCCGCAGCCTCGCGGCGCAGGCCGGAATCGCCCACGAGGTGATCGCCGCCAAGGACGATCTCCGTCGCGGTGCCGCGGACGCCGAGATTCAGCGCCGCATCGCGACGGCGTTCTTCGAGGTGGCAACACGGCTCGCGACCGTAACCGAGGAAGGTGCGGTTCCGAAGGAGCTCGTCACCGCCGTCCGTGCCGCCACCGGCGCCGCCACGGCCGCCGTGGCGCTGCGAGTCGGCGAGACCGACGAGTTCGTCATCGCCGCCATCGAGGGTGTCTCTCCCGAACAGGCGGCGATGCTCGCCTCGACGCCGATCACGCCCGAGCATTTTCCCAGCCTCCGAGCCCTGGTCGATGGTCAGGCCCTGGCCGGCAACAATCGTTCCTCGATGGCCGTACGTCTCGACGTGGGCGGGGGCGCGGCCGCGCCGATCATCACCAACGGCCAGGTCCGCGGGTTCCTCAGCATGACCGTGACCCCCGGTGACTCGTTCGACGCCGACCGCTGGCAGGAGCTCGCGATGGGTTTCGCGTCGGTCGCCGCGACGGCTATCGCCCGCGTCGAAGCAGTCGCCGAGCTCCGTCAGCAGCGGGAGCTCCTCGCATCGTCCGTCGCCGAGAGGACCGTCCAGCTGCGCGGGGCGATCGATGAGCTTCGCAGCGCCAGCCAGGCGAAGACCGACTTTCTCGCCAACGTCAGCCACGAGCTGCGGACGCCACTCACCGCGATCCTCGGGTTCACCGAGGTTCTCATCCGGGGCGACGACGGTCCACTTAAC
>JANMPL010000409.1:0-7001 GCA_031369845.1 Chloroflexota bacterium | reverse complement strand
AGCGGCGGCTCGAACGGCTCATGGTGATACTCGGCGTCATCCGTGAACAGCTCGACCCAGCCGTCGCCGTCGAACGCCTCCCAGGCCCGCCCGTAGCGTTCGAGGAGGTCGCCCGCAGCCGCGTAATCAATCGTCATCGTTGCTCCAGCTCCGCCAACAACAGCTCACCAATCCGGTAACTGCGACCGCCGCCCATCACGAGGACCACATCGCCGGCTTTCACCTCCCCGCCAAGCCAGGCCGCCGTGTCCTCGACCGATCCCGGTGCGGCAACCGTGAGCCCGGGTCGGCGCCTCCTGGTTGCCTCGGCCAGCCCGGACGCCGACGCGATCGACGTGTCCGGATCCCGCCCGGCCCAGACGTCGGCGATCGCCACGGCGTCGGCTTCGGCCAGGGCGGATGCGAACGGCTCAAGGAGGGCGGCCGTCCGGTGGTACGTCAGCGGCTCGTAGACCGCCCAGACGCGCCGGCCCGGCTCCCGCTGGCGGATCGCCGCGATCGTCTCGCGGATGGCGGTCGGGTGATGGCCGTAATCGTCGTAGACGACGACACCGCCGGCTTCGCCCTTCCGCTCGAGGCGGCGGCCGACACCCCCGAAGGACGCCAGCCCGGTCGTGATCGCGGCCGCGTCGAGGCCGCTGGTCATGGCGGCCGCTGCAACCCCGAGGGCATTCGCCGCGTTGTGCCGCCCCGCAGTTCGCAGCGCGACGGGGATCGCGCCGCGGAGCGGGACCAGCCCGTGGATCTCGAGCGTCGTCGCCTCGGGCGTCGCGGCCGCGATCCGTCCGAGAACTACCGTCGCCGGTCCGACCGCCGTCCCGAACTCGCCGGCCATGCCCCGCCCGAAGCTCGCCAGTCGCTGGGCGGGGGCGTCGACGAGGGCCGTGGCGACGATCTGCCCGGGCCAGTCCCGGAGGCCCGCCGCAAGCTGGGCGACGCCCTCGTCGGCGACATTGGCAATCAGGGTCGGCGGCGAGGAACGCCCCTCCGCCGCACGTCGCAGCCAGGCGTCAAACGCGGCCACGACCGCGGCGCGGTCGGGAAAGACGTCGGGGTGGTCCCATTCGGCCGACGTCACGATGGCGATCGCGGGCCGGTAGGCGTCGAAGTTCCCGGCGTACTCGTCGGCCTCGACCACGAAGGCCGCTCCGCTCCCCCAGCGAGCGGTCGCTGCGGGGCCGCCGGTGAGCTCAGATGGCAACAGCGCCCCGACGAACGCCGACGGGTCGCTCCCCGCATGGACGAGGACGTGGACGAGCCAGCCGGCCGACGTGCTCTTGCCGTGAGTACCCGCGACGCCGATGAGCGTCCGGCCGATTGCCGCATCCGCGACGACCTGCTGCCACGGTTCAATCGGGATCCCCGCCGATCGCGCCGCGCGCAGCTCCGGATGGTCGGGCTGGACGGCCGTGAGGGCCTTCGTCACGGCGAGTCGATCGGGCCGGCCGACCGTCACGTGCTCCGGGTCGTGTTGCCAGGCAAGCGACACGTCCGCGGCGATCAGCGCCGGGGTGTATGGCGACGGACCGCCGGGATCGCAGCCGCTGACGACGGCCCGCGCGTGATGAGCGAGCAGCGCGGCCGCGCTTGCGCCCGCACCCGCCGCACCGACGACGTGGATTCGTTCCCCGGGACGGATCGGCCGAGGGTCGCGGGCGCCCGCAAGGCCCGCCCCGACCGCCGACCGGGCCGTCATCGCCCGCCGGCGGGGGCTGCGCTGCTCACCCGATCGACGAGGAGCTCCAGGACGGCTTCCGCGCTTGATCGCTTGTTCGCGATTCGATCGCCGCTCCAAAGGAAGCGCCGCACGTCGACACCCCCCGCGTCCGCCACCGCCACGTACGTCAGACCGACCGGCTTGGCCTCGCTGCCGCCGTCGGGACCGGCGATCCCTGTCACGGACGCCGCGATCGCCGCCTCAAACCTGGCCAGCGCGCCTTCAGCCATCGCCCGCGCGACCTGGGCGCTCACGGCGCCGTGTGCCCCGATCATCGCCGCCGGAACGTCGAGCAGCCGCTCCTTTGCCGCGTCGGAGTACGAGACGATCCCGCCGAGGAAGTAGCCGCTGCTGCCCGGCACGTCGGTGAGCGCGTCGGCGACGAGTCCGCCCGTGCATGACTCGGCGACGGCCAGCGTGAGGCCCCGACCGAGACAGGCAGCCTGGAGGCGCTCGGCGAGCCCGACGAGCGAATCGCCGGCCATCCCTACGAGTGCTGCGTCTGCTTCGGCAGCGCCGGCGGTTTGAAGAGCCACGTCTCGGGCACGCCGCGCTTGCCCAACGCCCCGAGCGATTGGCCATTCAGGGTGAAGAACGTCGCGCCCGACGAGCCGGTCCGGACTTCGATCGATTCGTTTGCCGTCAGCGAGAGCGTCTCGCCCGCACGGAGCGTGTCGCCGGCCCGGCCGGGCGGGCTCGCGACCTTGCCGTCGACCCAGACCTTGATCCAGGCGTTGCCGCCCTTCACCTCGACCACGAGATTCACGCCGCGGTACGCAACCGTGACGTGACGCGTGAGCGAGGCCGTCTTGCCCCCCGCACCCGACGCCGTGACGATGATCGACCAGCGACCCGTGGTCAGCTGGAGCGGCGTATTGAAGGCCCCGGCGTCGTCGACCGGTACGCTGACCGGCGCGGGACCTGGTGGGGCGCTCGCACCGGCAACGACCGGCGTGCCCTCGACCGGGCCGTCAAACGTTGCCTTGACCGTGACACCCGTGGCATTCGTCGTCATCCCCTGGACCGGAATCGCCCCGTTCTCGAACGTCGTGCCGTCTGCCGGCTGGTCCACCGTGAGCGTCGGCACCTCGATCTGAGCCGATGGGACAGTGATCACGACCTGGGCCGTCTGCTCGGCGTGCTTGCCCGTATCGGGATCCGTGGCGTTGATCTTGAACTGGTTCTTGCCCCGCCTAAGGTCGACTTCGAGGCTCCAGGCGCCCGTCGAGTCGGCCGAGGTCTGGCGCGACAGGCCGGCGACCTCGACGGTGATCGTCCCGCCGGGAATCGTCGAGCCGCGGAGCACGTACGAGGTGGCGGCTTCGTCGACGGTCATCGTGGCGACCTTGGGATCCGTGACCGCCAGTGTCGGCGGCTTGGCGAACCGCATGACCTGGACCGCCAGGTACGCGCCGACAAGCAGGACGACGATCGTCAGCAGCGCAGCGACGATGACGCCCGGCGAGAACGTCAGGCCCCGGCGAGGGGTTGCGATCGGCCGCGGCACGGCGATCACCGGTTGCGGCGGCCCCATGTCGCCGCGCTCCCGCCGCCACTGGGTCAGGATCTCCTCGGGCTCGAGTCCCAGATAGAGCGCGTAATTGCGCAGGAATCCCTTCGTGTAGACGGCGCCCGGCAACTCGCGGTAGTCGCCCCGCTCGAGTGCGGCGAGGTAACGCGCCCGGATCTTCGTGTCGCGCTCGGCGCGGTAGAGATCGACGCCCTTCCGCTCGCGGGCGGCGTACAGCCGCTCAGGGAGCGACGGCACCGACTCGACGGGCGCGTTCACCCGCGAGGTGTCCGTCCGCACCTCCCCGGCCGCTCGTCGTGCCTCGTCCCGCGTCGTCATCGATCCGTTCCCTCGTCGGCTTCGTCACCGTACGCCGATCCGCTCGCAGGCCCCGCGCCGTCCCGGCGAAGCACCGCGCGAGCATTCGAACCGTCGAACGCGCCGATGTAGCCTCGCGCCTCCAGCTGGTCGATGATCCGAGCGGCCCGCGCGTAGCCGATCTTCAACCGTCGCTGGAGAAGCGACGCCGAGGCACGATCGTACTCCCGAATGACGTCAACGGCATCATGCAGCAGCCGATCGGCCGCGGCGTCCGCGAGGTCGTCGACCGAGCCGGTGCTCTCTTCGTCGTTCTCGATGATGCCCATGTCGTAGTGGGGATTCTCGATCTGGTCGGTCCAGTGCTTCGTGACGCGGTGGATCTCAGGGTCCGAGACGAACACGCCCTGGAGGCGCATCGGGCGTGGCAGGTCGGCCGGCTGGTAGAGCATGTCGCCGCGGCCGATGAGGTCTTCTGCTCCGGGCGTGTCGAGAATCGTTCGCGAATCGATCTGGGAGGCCATGGCGAAGGCGATCCGGCTCGGGAAGTTCGCCTTGATGAGCCCGGTCACGACGTTGACCGAGGGCCGCTGGGTGGCGAGGACCATGTGGATCCCGGTTGCCCTGGCCTTCTGGGCGAGGCGGACGATGGCGTCCTCGACGTTCTTGCCCTCGCGCATCATCAGGTCGGCCAACTCGGCGATGATGATCACGATGTACGGCATCCGGTCGTCCGGATCCGCCCGCGTCTCGTTGTAGCCCTTGATGTTGCGGGCCGACGCGCCGGCGAAGCGGCGGTAGCGGCCCTCCATCTCGTTGACGGCCCACTTGAGCGCGGCCTTCGCCCGTTCCGGCTCGGTGATGACCGGGACGAGGAGGTGCGGCAGGCCGTTGTACGAGGCGAGCTCGACCCGTTTCAGGTCCATGAGGATCATCCGGACGTCGTCGGGGGTCGCCTTGCAGAGGAGGCTCGTGATGACGGCGTTGACCATGACGCTCTTGCCGGAACCGGTGGCGCCGGCGATGAGCAGATGCGGCATCTTGGCGAGGTCGACCGCCTTGGCCGTCCCCGCGACGTCCCGCCCGAGGGCGAACGTCAGCTTCGACTCCGCGGCGGTGAACTCGACCTCCTCCAGAATCCGGCGGAGGGCGACGATGTTGAAGTCCTTGTTCGGGATCTCGATCCCGACCGCGCTCTTGCCCGGGATCGGGGCCTCGATCCTCAGCGATCGCGCGGCGAGGGCCATGGCGAGGTCGTCGGCGAGCGCCTCGATCCGCGAGACGCGGACGTCGACCGCCGGCTGGACCTCGTACTGGGTGACGACCGGGCCGGCGTTGCGGGTCGGGATCTGGGCGGTGATCCCGAAGCTCGCCAGCTTCTTGATGATGATTTCCTCGTTCCGGGCGTGGGCGGCGACGCTGCCGCCGGGCTCGGTCGGGTTGGCGATGTCCTCGAGGAGGGCGAGCGGCGGCAGGACGTATTCGATCCGCTCTTTCGTCGGCGGCGAGTCGCCGGCGTCGGTGATGTCGTCGAGGGCCCGGACCGGGCGAGGCGGGTCGGCAACGAGCGTCGCCGACAGGGCCGGTGAATCCGCGTTCCGATTGGGAGCGAACGTGTTTGATTGCTGGCCCATGGTGGGCACCGGGGCCGGGATGTGGTCGATCTCGCCGTTGCCATTTCCGCCCTTCGACCAGAGGCCGGTCTGACCAGGCGAGGCAGGTCCCGCGACCACGCCCACGCCCGCACGACCGCGCAATCGGCTCCCGGCGGCACCTTGTTCGACGCCGCCCGCTGCGCCAGCCGCCGGGTCGCGTCGCATCGACGCCGCGGCCGTCGAGCCGAACCAGCGGGCCATAGCCGTGGCCGGGTGGAGGAGATCGCTCGGGCGGACATTGAAGCCGATCATCAGGCCGATCGCGATCAGCGCCAGGAGGATCACGACGGCGCCCGGAGCGGTGAACAAGGGGGTCAGCGTCGACGCGAGGAACCGGCCGAAATGACCACCGCCGCGCCCACCGATCACCTGGAGAACGCCGATCAGCGCGATGTAGGCAACCGCCGTGCCAAACAGCGTCCGGCCCCAGCCCGAGCCCGGGTTCCGACCGGGGCCCCATTCGAGATACCAGCCGGCGCCCAGCAGCAGGAACGGCAGCAACCAGCGAAGGCTGCCGAACCAGGGACCAACCGTTCCAATCCACCAATTGGTCAGCGCACCCTGGCCCTGGAGCACGAGGGCGATGAGCGTCACGGCACCCAGGACGAGGAGGACGAGACCGACCAGGGAACGTGCGATCTCCGGGCTGACGGCGGGCAGCGTGATCGACGGCAGCAGACTGCCGCGTTTCCTTCTCGTCCGTCGGGTTGACGGCCGGCGCCGTGTGGCCATCCTCAGACCTCGACCACGACCGGGAAGACCATCGGCCGCCGTTTCGTCTGCTCGTACAGGTAGCGCGAGACGCCCTCCTTGATCTGGCTCTTGAGCAGGGCGATCTCGCTGATGTGATCGCCCGGGTTCTGGATCGAGGCCATCACCCGCTCGATGGCCTCGTGCATGATCGGGTCCTGCTCGTTGAGGTGGACGAAGCCGCGCGTGATCACCTCCGGGCGGCCGACAATGTTGCCCGTCTGCTTGTCGACGGTCACGACCACCATGAACATCCCGTCGTTGGCGAGCGCCTTCCGGTCACGGAGCACGATGTCCCCGACATCGCCGACCGACAGCCCGTCGACGTAGACGTAGCCGGCAGTGACCGGCTGGCCGCGTCGAGCGGTGCCGTCCGCGGAGATCTCGATTGGCGTGCCGTTCTCGATGATGAAGACATTCTCGGGCGCTACCCCGGTCTCGATGGCGAGCCGGCCGTGCTGGACCTGCATGCGGAACTCGCCGTGGATCGGCACGAAGTGGCGCGGCTTCGTCAGCCCGAGCATGAGCTTCAGCTCTTCCTGGCTGGCGTGCCCCGAAACGTGCGCTCGCTTGATCGTGTGGTAGAAGACGTTCGCCCCTGCCTTGAACAGGTTGTCGATCGTCCGGCTGACGTACTCCTCGTTGCCGGGGATCGGGCTGGCGCTGACGATCACGGTGTCGCCGGCCTTGATTTCGACGAACCGGTGGTCGCGGTTCGCCATCCGGGCCAGGCCGGCCATCGGCTCGCCCTGGGCCCCGGTCGTGGCGATAACGAGCTTGTTGTCGGGGACCTCGTTGATCTTGTCCTTTGCGACGATGTGCGACGGGTCGTACTTGAGGTAGCCGAGATCGGTCGCGATCCGGAAGTTCTGCTCCATCGATCGGCCGATGACCGTGACCTTCCTATCGAAGGATTCGGCCGCATCGAGGACCTGCTGGACGCGGGCGATGTTGCTGGCGAACGTCGCGACGATGACCCGGCCGTCGAGCGGCTCCATGATCTCGCGGAAGGCCTCGCCGACGGTCCGCTCCGACGGGGTGTAGCCGGGGT
>JANMPL010000402.1:0-2692 GCA_031369845.1 Chloroflexota bacterium | reverse complement strand
TCGGCCGGGGACTCGCGATCTTTGGCAGCTACGCGAAGGTGCTCCTCGTCGACGAGGTCGCTGCCGCCTTCGCACAGTTCGGGCCGCTCTCGGCCTACCCCCGAGCGCAGCGATTGCGCGACCTCTACCCGCAGCTGCCCGCGGCGCCGCTGCCAGCGGTCATCACATGTATTGCCTCAACGGCGGACGCCCGCCACGGCGGCCATGCCCGGCGACTCGTCGGCGCGGTCTGTGACGATCTCGCGGGGCGCGGGTTCGCCGCCGTCGAGGCGTATCCAGAACGCGGTGCCCGGCCCGATGCGACGAGCGCCACGACGCCGGAGTTCTGGCTAACGGTCGGGTTCCGGGTCGCGGTCGACGACGAGCGCTTCCCCGTCGTGCGGCGGGAGCTCGGCTGACAAGCCCGAGAGAGTGGTACCGTCCGGGCGAACGCGAGACGGCCGCTAGCAGGTGAATGGGAGTTCGCGATGGCGATGATCCAGGCGCTCGGCAACGTCACGAAGGTGCGGGGCGCGCTCATCTTCGTCGAGGACATCGAGGCCGAGATGATGTTCTATCGCGACGTGATCGGCCTTCGCCTCCTCTACCGGACGCCGAAGTTTGTCCGGTTCGACGCCACGCAAGGCACGAGCCTGTCGCTCATCGCCGGCGGACACGCGTCGTCTGAGCCGAAGGACTTCCGGCACGGCGGCGTCGTCCCCGAGGTCATCGTCGATAACCTCCGTCTCGCAATGCAGCGCCTCGACGCCGCGGGAGTCCGACGCGAGGAAGTCGTTCGGACGGACTGGGGGCAGTTCTGCTTCCTCTGGGATCCCGAAGGCAACCCGCTCCAGTTCTACGAATCCGCCTTCATCCGCCCGGACGCCGATCCGGAGCGCGTACCGGGTTGAGGTCCAGGCTGCGCGCCGCCGCCGCGGCCTTGGCGATCCTCGGTCTAGTTCTCCTCGTCGCATGCCAGCCGGGTCCCTCGCCTTCCGCCTCGGTCGCGGCGACCGCGACGGCGACTGGATCTGGCTCGATCGCACCGTCCGACAGCCCGCCGACGTCGGCCGAAAGCGTCGCCGTCGACCCGAGCCTCCTCTCGATCCTCCCGCCGGACGTCGCCGGCGTCCCGATGAAGCCCGCCCCCGAGACTGCGGCCCAGATCGCGGCCGACCCGTCGCTGGCGTCGGAGGTCGAGGCCGTCGCCGTGGCCCTCGCTGTCTCGGCCGGGTCGTCAGCCGCCGAGGACCTGGTCATCGCCAGCGTCGTTCGTCTTCAACCCGACATCTTCGACGAGACGTTCTTCCGAGGCTGGCGCGACACGTATGACGCGGCGGCCTGCGAACCGGCGGGGGGCGTACGCGGCAACGCCGAATCCGAGATCGATGGCCGCCAGGTCTTCATCGGCTCATGCGTTGACGGCGTCCTCACGTACCACCTCCGCTACGGTGAGGACGTCATCGTGTCGCTGACCTCCGTCGGCGAGCGGCGATTCGGCGAGCAGGTGGTCCAGAACCTCGGGGAGTGACCGGGCATGGGAGGACATCGTGACTGAGACAGCCGGCGCGAGACCCGTTCGGTCGCCCCGCGGCTCCGAACTGTCGTGCCGCGGCTGGGGCCAGGAAGCCGCGCTCAGGATGCTGATGAACAACCTCGATCCGGAGGTCGCCGAGAACCCGGACGCCCTCGTCGTCTACGGCGGGACGGGGCGGGCCGCCCGTAGCTGGGACGCATTTGACGCGATCGTTCGAGAACTGAGGCGGCTCGCGGACGATGAGACGCTCCTCGTCCAGTCGGGCAAACCTGTTGCGGTCTTCCGGACCCACGAATGGGCGCCGCGGGTCCTCATCGCCAACTCGAACCTCGTCGGAAAGTGGGCGACCTGGGACGTGTTCCGGGATCTCGAGCGACGCGGCCTGACGATGTACGGCCAGATGACGGCGGGGTCGTGGATCTACATCGGGACGCAGGGGATCCTCCAGGGGACCTTCGAGACCTTCGCCGAGCTCGCCCGTCAGCATTTCGGCGGAACGCTCCGCGGGCGGGTCGTCCTCACCGCGGGCCTTGGTGGGATGGGCGGTGCCCAGCCGCTTGCCGTGACCATGAACGACGGCGTCTGCCTCGCGATCGAGGTCGACGAGGCGCGGGCTCGACGGCGCCTGGACATCGGCTATGTCGACCGGCTCACGCACTCGCCCGACGAGGCACTCGCGTGGGCGCGCGGCGCGGCGGCGGACGGCGAGGCTGTCTCGATCGCGCTTGTCGGAAACGCCGCTGAGATTGAGCCGGCGTGGGCCCGGGCGGGGGAGCGGTTCGACGTCGTGACCGACCAGACGTCGGCCCACGACGCCCTCGTCGGATACGTGCCGGCGGAGATCGGGCTCTCGGACGCGGGCGAGCTTCGGCGGGCGATGCCCGACGAATACGTCCGACGCTCGATGCGGTCGATGGCCGACCACGTCAAGGCGATGCTCGCCTTCCGCGACGCGGGCGCCGTCGTCTTCGACTACGGCAACAATCTCCGCTCGCAGGCCCTCGAGGCGGGCGTGGCGAACGCATTCGACTACCCCGGGTTCGTCCCCGCCTTCGTGCGGCCACTCTTCTGCGAGGGCCGCGGGCCGTTTCGCTGGGCCGCCCTGTCCGGCGACCCGGCCGACATCGCCCGGACGGACGCCGCGATCCTCGAGCTGTTTCCCGACGACGCCGGCCT
>JANMPL010000380.1:0-3082 GCA_031369845.1 Chloroflexota bacterium | reverse complement strand
CGCGCGACCGGCGCTACGCCGAGAAGCTCGCGACGCCCGACATCACGATCGCGGACCTCATCGGCGAGGTCGACCCGATCAAGGTCGCCGAGGGCCGCTATCTGTCCGACGAGCTGACGCTCCACTACGGACTCATCCCGCGCGCGAACCGTGGGATCGTCGCCATCAACGAGCTGCCCGACCTTGCGGAGCGGATCCAGGTCGGTCTGCTCAACGTGCTCGAGGAGCGCGACGTCCAGATCCGGGGATTCACGGTCCGCCTGCCGCTGGATCTCTACGTCGTGGCCTCGGCCAACCCGGAGGACTACACGTCGCGCGGCCGGATCATCACGCCGCTCAAGGATCGACTGGGGTCCCAGATCCGGACCCACTACCCGCGAACGCTCGATCACGAGATGGCCATCGTCCGCCAGGAAAAGCACCGTTTCGGCGTCGCCGAGGGCGCCCCGGTCGTCGTCGTGCCGCCGTTCATGGAGGAGGCCGTCGCGGAGCTGACGCACCTCGCGCGCCGCTCCCCGGAGATCAGCCAGCGATCGGGCGTGTCGGTCCGGGTGTCGGTGGCGAACATGGAGGTGCTCGAAGCAGCCGCGCTGAAGCGGGCCATCCGGCTCGGGGAGTCGCTGGCGTCCCCGCGGGTGTCCGATCTGGGCGCCGTGGTTGCTTCCACCGTGGGCAAGGTCGAGCTCGAGTCGGTCGGCGACGAGGCGCCCGAGGAGCGGGTGGTCGAGCGGCTCATCACGAAGGCCCTGTACGCGACGTTCACGCGGCGCGTGACGCTCGACGACCTGGATCCCGTCGTCGAGGCCTTCGAGGACGGCTTCATCGTCGAAACGGGCGAGCGGACGCCGTCGCGCGAGTACGTGGCGTGGGCCCGGGAAGGGCCGGGAATGCGCGACGCGGTCCGGGATCTCGGCACCTTCGACGTGAACGACGGCGCCGAGGAACCCGCGGTCGTCGCGTCGGCCGTGGAGTTCCTCCTCGAGGGCCTGCACCTCGCCCGGCGGATCAACAAGGAACGCGTCGCGGGCGGGACGGTCTACCACCGGTGAGTCGCGCAAGGACGACTCTCGACGGTGCCCGCGACGCCGACCGTGCCCGCGACGCCCGGCGGCGGCCGTTGGCTCTGCGTCATCGATCTGGGCGCCAAGGTGATCGTGGGACCGATGGCGGCTCACCCGTCGGTGCTGACAGGGGGTCGATGCTGGCGAGGAGCCAACGATCCGACGCGAACCAACCGTCGCGGATCATCCGCGGGACCCGCATCCCGGCTTCGGGCACAGATCGATGGCTGCGAGCCAGCGAGTCCCAGCCGGGCCGGAGCCTCGTTCGGTGACCGGGTACTCCCCCGACTGGCGCGATCTCGGCGGCCGGGTGCCGCCGGCCCGGCCGCGGGGCGGAGCGGGCGGTGACGACCCCCTCGCGGCCCTGGCGCGACGCGCTCGCTACTCCCGCTGGGACGGCACGCAGCAGGTGCCCGACCTCGGCGTGGACGAGATCCTCGACGAGCTGTCGAACGACGTGATGGCCGAGGGTGACCTCGGCGAGGCGTTGCGGCGCCTCATGGAGCGCGGCTGGCGGAGCGGCGACCCGACCCGACCGGACCTGCCCGGGCTGCAGGACCTGATGGATCGCCTCGGCCGACGGCGCGAGGAGCTGCGCGAGCGGTTCGATCTGGGCGACGTGCTCAGCGACATCCGACGCGAGCTCGAGGAGATCGTCGAGCAGGAGCGGGCCGGCGTCGAGCGCCGCCTCGAGCGGTCGGGCGCTCCCCCGAATCAGGACGCGGCCGGCCGCGATGCGCGAGGCGACTCGGCCCAGGACCGCGCTGGAGCCTCCGACCCCGGAGCCTCCGACCCCAGCGCCTCCGACCCCGGAGCCTCCGACCTAGACCTCCAGAAGCTGCTCCGCGACGTCGCCGCCAAGCGCCTCGACCTGCTCGACGCGCTGCCGCGGGACGTCGGCGGACGCATCCGCGAGCTGCGCGAGTACGACTTCCTCGAGCCCGGCGCGCGGGCCCGCTTCGACGAGCTCGTGGAGCGACTCAGCAAGCAGGTCCTCGATCAATTCGTCGGTGGCATGAGCGACGCCATCCGGTCCACGACGCCCGAGGACCTCGCCGCGAACCGCGAGATGGTGCGCGACCTAAACGAGCTCATCCGCGAACGGATCGGGGGCCGCGACCCAGACGCCAGCGAATTCCTCGCGAAGCACGGCCAGTTCTTCCCGGGCGCGCAAAGCTTCGACGACATCATCGACCAGCTCGCTCAGCGGATGGCCGCGATGCAGTCGCTCCTGCGGTCGATGAGCGCGGAACAGCGCGCCGAGCTCCAGTCGATGATGGAGGCCCTGCTGCGCGACGACCGGCTGATGGTCGACCTCACCGAGCTCGCGTCCAACCTGGACCTGCTGATGCCGGGCGGGCTCGGGGATCGCGTCCGCTTCGATGGCAACGAGCCGCTCTCGCTCGAGGGTGCTCTGGCCCAGATCGCGCGGCTCCAGGCGATGGAGCGGCTGGAGGACGCGCTCACCGACATCGACGGCCCTGGCGACCTCGCCGACATCGATCGCGACCAGGTGCGCGAGCTCATGGGCGACGACGCGGTCCGCGACCTCGATGCGCTCGACGACCTCGCCCGCCGGCTCGAGGAGGCCGGCTACCTGACCCGTGACGACGATCGACTGGAGCTCACCCCGCGCGGCAGTCGGAAGATCGGGCAGAAGGTGCTCGACGACCTGTTCGCGCGACTGCAGCGCGACGCGTTCGGTGGGCATCGCGTGGACCGCGGCGGTCGCGGTGGGGAGCGCGAGGAGACGACGAAGCCGTTCGAGTTCGGCGACCCGTTCCACCTCGACCTGCGCGGCACGCTCACGAACGCGCTGGCCCGCGAGGAGAACTCGCCGGCTCTCCGCGGAGCCCGCGGAGCCCACGGAGCCCGTGGCGTCCGCCTGACCGCCGACGACTTCGAGGTCTTCCGGACCGAGCAGCTGACCCGCACCGCGACGGTGCTGCTGGTCGACATGAGCCGCTCGATGCTGCTGCGCGGTTGCTTCCTCGCCGCCAAGAAGGTCGCCGTCGCCCTCG
>JANMPL010000363.1:0-2735 GCA_031369845.1 Chloroflexota bacterium | reverse complement strand
GGACGATGGCCGCGGCCGCGTAATGACGTTTCTTCAGCAGGTCATGCCCGCGCTGCAGCAGCTCGTAGGCCGACTCGCGGTCGGCCATCGGTTCGTCCACGCATGAATGGTGGCACGGATCGCACCACTAGCCCGCTCTGTCGTCGGGGGATCGCTGCCAGCGATGAATCGCGGCCCTCGCGCATCGTGGAGGGGGCATCGCCCCCGCGGACGATCGCTGGCGGCGATCCGTACATGGCTCGGTCGCGTCGAGGAGGATTCCATCGGCCGACAAGGCCACCGACCATCGCTCCTGGCGATCACAGCGGTCGGGCCGCGCCGGGCGTCGTGAGCCTCAGCCGGATCCGTCGCGCCAGGGCGTCAGGTCGACGGGCCGCAACCGCGGTGACGGGCTGAGTCCGGGGATGCGACCGCGCTTCGCGATCGGGCGCCCGTCGATCTCCTTGATGTCGCCGGTGAAGTCGATCGGGGTGGCGCCGCTGATGTACGACCCGACGGCGTACGAGTCGACCGGCGCCGCGGCCTCCTTGAAGTAGCGGATCCGGTCGGGGTTGAGACCGCCCGAGATCACGATCTTGACGTGGCCGAAGCCCTCCATGTCGAGCCGCGCTCGGATCTCGTGGACGAGATCGGCGGTGACCCGGCCGCGTTCGGCGGGCGTGTCGAGCCGGATCCCGAACAACCGATCGCCGAGGGCGTGGGCCACCCGGAGCGCCTCCTCGGCCTCGTCCTTGAACGTGTCGACGAGGACGATCCGTGGCACCTCCGGCCCGATGTGGCGATCGAACGCCACGGCCGCCTCGACGGTGTCGCCGAAGATCAGGACCAGTGAATGCGGCATCGTTCCCGTCGGCGACAAGCCCGCGAGTCGGGCCCCAGCCGATGTCGATGCCCCGACGCAGCCGCCGACGATCGAGGCATAGTCGAGGACGTCGGTGATGTCGGGGTGGACATGCCGGGCACCGAACGAGATCACGGGCATCGGGTTGGCGACGTCGACGCACTCCCGGGCCGCGGTCGCCCAGCCGGTCGACTGGGCGAGCATTCCGAGGATCGCGGTCTCGTACAGCCCGACCTGGCGATAGCGAGCCCGGATCCGGAGGACGACCTCCTTCGGTGCGATCGCGTCGCCGTCGTCGAGTGACTCGACCTGGGTCTCGTTGAGGTCGGCATCGGCGAGGACATGGCCCAGGAGGTTCTTGGCCTCGTCGATCCCGCAGAGGATCGCGTCCTGGCGGGCGAAGAGCTCCATCGTGACGATCGGGTCGAGACCCTCCCGCTCGAGGATCGTCGCTGCCCGTGCGAAATAGACGTCGGCCGAATCGCCGGAGAGGATCTCTCGCGACGGTCGGGTTCGGACGAGACCCATCAGGCGCTGAGCCTCACCTGTCGTCTCCTTCAGCGTGTTCCGGCTCGGCCGGTGCGTCCCCGACGGGCTCCGGTGGCCGTGGGTCGCCGAGTGTAGCGTACGGCTCGGACTGATTCGGCGGTTCCGGGATCGGGGCCGGGCTCGCACCGGCGCGGAACTTTGCGAGGAGGGCCGAAGTACGGAGGGCGGCCGCGGCGGCGCGGTCGTCGACGCTGGCCGACGGGTCGGGGGTCTCGGCGACGGGTTCGTGGGCTTCGACGGGGTCGACTGAGGCGTGAGCCGGCGCCCAGGTCATCAACGGCCCGACGAACCGCTGCCGCCGACGGCGCACCGCGACGGCCCCGCCCGCCCCGAGCACAATCACGCCGACCCCGGCGAGCCCGCCGACGAGCGCCCTCGTCCGGCCCGTATCGGCCGCCCCGGTCATGACGGCCGCCACGGAATCGGCGCCAGCATCCGCGGCCGCAGTGTCGCCGGCGGAGAACGACGCCGACGCTGCGGCGAGCTCCGCACCCGGGTCCTCGCCGATCAATCCGATGGCCGCGAAGACGTCACGTTCGGCGGCGACCTTGGCGGCGGCCGCGTCGAGGTCGGTCGCCGTCGCAAGCTGGGTCTCGGCCAGCGCATGGACGCTCTCGAGACCGTCGGTTGCCCCTTCGTATGCCACGCGGAGCGTGGTTGGCGGGGCCACGGCAAGCTCCGCGGCACGGGACGCGATCTCGTCCCTCAGAGCGAGAACCGCCGTCGCTTCCGCCATTTCCGTCGTCGCCCGCGCGAACTCCCAGCGGCCGAGGGGGTCGCGAATGACGTAGCCGGGCTGCCAGCCCTTGCCGGCGTCCAGCAGGGAGGCATACGCGCCGCGGGCATCGCGCCTGACATCGAGCAGCGCCACCTGCTCATCCGAGACGATCCAGTTCCGGAACACAGTCTCCGCGCCGCTAGAGCCGCCCGACTCCTCGAGCAGATCGAGGAAGCGCCGCCAGTCGTTCGTGATCGCAACCGTCTCCCGCTTGCCCGCGCCGCGATACGCGGTCTCGTTGGCGTGCGCGGCGGCCAAAACCGCCCGCATCGACTCCTCGCCGATCTCGTCGAGCAGCGTCCGGACGATCGTCCACGACGCCTCGTAGCCGAAGTGCTCCCGCTGATCCGTCTTGTCGTCGGCGATCCGGCCCGGATGGGTCCAGAGGTTCAGCTCGATCGCGCCCTTGGAGGTCGGCGTGACCGTATCGGGTGCAAGCCGCCCGACCGAAACCTCGTCGAGGACGCGCGACGCGTACTCGTCGGCGAAGCCCTCGTTGATCCAGCGGCCGACGAAGAGGTCCGGGTTGAACCAGGCATGCGATGCCTCGTGGACGATCGTCAGCTC
>JANMPL010000348.1:0-3784 GCA_031369845.1 Chloroflexota bacterium | reverse complement strand
CCGGACGGCGCGACGTACGACATCCGTGGCCGGACGTACCACCAGTGGCGCAAGAACCTCCAGCCGACGCCTCGCTCGTCGTATGTCGGGACCGACCTGAACCGCAACTACGACTACCGCTGGGGCTGCTGTGGCGGATCGAGCAGCAACCCCGCGAGCTCGCGCTACCGCGGCCCGTCGCGCTTCTCTGCTCCCGAGACGCGGGCATTCCGCGACTTCGTCGACAGCCGGGTTGTCGCGGGCCGACAGCAGATCCGGACCGCGATCAGCTTCCACACGACCGGCCGCCTCATCCTCTGGCCGTACGGCTACACCTACGTCGACATTCCGGCCGACATGACGACGACGGACCACCGGACGTTCGTGGCGATGGCGAAGGCGATGGCCGCTTCCAACGGGTACAAGCCGGAGCAGGCGAGCGACCTGTACATCTCGTCAGGCACGTCACGCGACTGGCTGTACGGCCGCCATCACGTCTTCTCGTTCACCTTCGAGCTGTCGCCAAACACGGCGGCGTATCCACCGGACGAGGCCATCCCGACCGAAACCGGGCGGAACCGCGACGCCATCCTCTACGCGATCGACCTGGCCGACTGCCCGTATCGGGCGATTGGCGAGCCGGTGCGGCGGTGCGAGGTCGTCGCGGGCTCGCGCTAGTCAGGCCGCTTCCGTATCCTCGACCGTCACTTCGATGAGCGGGCTGAAGGCGACCATCCCATCGACGTCCTGGCGGCGCCACACGGCCGCGACTCTGGGCATGATCGCCTGGCGCTCCGCCTGATCGCCGACCACGCGGGCGGTGGCGGGCACGTCGGCGGTGACCCGCCGGCCCTTCAAGTGGAGCGTCAGGTGCGGATCGGCTTCGAGATTCGCCAGCCAGGCGCGCTTGCGGCGCGAGGGCATCCCGCTGATGTAGATCCGCCCGTCGAAGTTGTGGAAGACGATCTCGATGCGCCGCGGCAGGCCGCTCCGGCGCCCGGTCGTCGTGATGTCGATCGTCTGGCCGTGGCTCAACGCCCGGCGGATGTCCTCATCCATGTGAGTCAGACCTTCTTGCCCTGGGCTCGCTGCTCCGCCTTGTAGGCCCGCTTCCCCGCCTGGTACGTCGCGAGCGCCTGAGCGGAATCGACGTCGCCGAGGGTCATGTGATGCGGCGCGTACGCCTCCCAGCCGGCCGGAGCGATACCGAGGCGCTTACCGAGGATCGCAACGAGCGTGCCGGCCTTCATCGGTCCGATGCCGGGCAGCTCCAGGAGCCGGGAGTGGAGGTCGGCCCCGTCGCGGGCCTCCGTCCAGACACGGTTGGCGTCGCCGCCGTAGCGCTCGACGATGAATTCGGCGAGGTCGCGCGTCCGGCCGGCCATGTTGCCCGGAAACCGATGGAGGGCGGGGCGCTCGCGGAAGATCTCGTCGAGCCGATCGGGATCCATCGACGCGATCTTCTGGGCGTCCAGCTCGCCGATCCGGCGCCGCAGCTCCAGTGGGCCGGAGAACGCCTTCTGGAGTGGGACCTGCTGATCCAGGACGAATCCGATGAGCAGTGCGAGTGGCTCGTCGACGAGGAGCTGATCGGCCTCGGGATCGCCGGTGAACGGGAGAGAGTCGGTCGTGGCCATGAACGGATGATACGGCCGATCGCGCGAGACCCCGGATGGCGCGCCATACCACACTCGGAATTCGGCCGACGCGCACCCCAACCCGGACCGGCCCGGACCGCACTACGTCAGATGTCGGAGCCGGGGGTACCTCGAACGTCGCGGCCGAATGGCCATCCCGGTGGATGGGTGGCGCCGCGCGACGGGACGATCATGCCGGCATGGACGACAAGAAGCTTCAGCACAGCGAAGGTCCGGCGATCCGATCGTTCCGGATCTGCCTCGACCAGCCTCAGCGACCGACCACGATCCTCGGGATCATCCGACGCGTCGCGGCGGAGCAGGCAGGCGCCGGGCAGGCGAACGCGCGGCGGGTCAGCCGACCCGCGCCGTTTGCCCGTCGGACGAGCGTCTTCGCCTGAACCGCGGCCGTTCCGGCCCGATCAGGACCCGCGCGAGACCCGCACCGCCCCGGTGACGTTCCGCCACTCGACGGCGGTCATGTCCAGGTCGCCAACGACAGAGCGGTAGTAGCGGCTGGCCCCGAGCGGATCCATCACGGCGTGCATACCGGCCGTTCGCGACGAGGCGAACGAGAAGTCGTAGCGACCGTCGGCGGCCGGATCGCTCCAGAAGATCTGGCGCATCGATCGTCCCGTCCGGAAGAGCCCGTAGAGGACGTACGACGTACTGTCGATCCCCTCGGCGAATACCGTCCGGGCGCTCGCCCGGAGGAATCCCGCACCGTAGTTGTCGACGCGCTGGATCGCGACGGATTTACTGGGGTTGCCGGCGCCCCACTCGTTATTGCCTGACGCATAGCACAGCCGGTTGAGGATCACGACCGCGTTCGGGGCGAACTTGATCCCGGTGTAGAGGTAGTACTCGCCGTAATAGGTATGCCTGGAACTGCCGGCCGACGTATTGAGGCCGAGGCCGTCCTTGGTGTACTTGCTGAAGGCGCCGTACGGGCTCGGGTAGCCGTTGCCGTGGCCGAGGTAGATGAAGAGGTTGGCGCCCTGGGCGACGCTCTTGACCTTGGACCATGTCGCGTACGGGCTGTAGACCTCGTAGACCGTGGCGCCGTATGAGCGGGCCTGCGCCGCGAGCTTCTTCGCGTTGGAGATGTAGTTCGACGTGCTCGAGCCGGCGGGTCCGACGACGATGACGACCTTCATCCCCGCGGCGGCCGCGGGCGTCGGAGTAGCGGCGAGCCCGACGCCGGCGAAGATGACGGCGACGACGAGTGAAACGGTCAGCCGCAGCGACCGATGGCCAGACGCCCGTTGGGCGCCCTTTGTGGAATCCGGCAACGCTCTTGCCTCCTTTCTCCCGGAACACCGTGCTGGGGCACGGTGACGGTGGTTGTTGCCGCCGGCGGCAGGAGGAGGCGCTGGCACGCAATCGTGCGGAGGCGCGGGGGATGGGGCGCGTCCGGGCGGCCGAGGGCGCGGCTCTCGGTTGGTGCCGGATGGATCGGGCGAGCCGATCCGGGAAGCGTCGGGTGTCTGGGGGAACACCCGACCGAGCGACAGGATCCTGCCGTGGGGGCGGCGATCTTCGGTTTTCAGCCTGTCTGTCGGTTGTTGCCTGATGGGCTTGCAGGAGTATGACAGCTACGGCGGGCACGTGCCTCATCCGAACTTACTACCCCTTGGCGCCCCTTCCGCAGGGTCATTCGTGTGGACCAATCGGGCAAATCGGCTATGCTCGCGAGGAAATCGCTGAATCGGCGGGCTGACGGCCCGTCACCCAGGCCCACAGACGCCCGTTCCCGCGCCCAGTGCCGCGGGCGGGCACGCAGGAGAACGCTTGACCTTCGAATCGCTCGGCCTTTCGGCTGATCTCCTCCAGACAGTCCTGGAGGAGGGCTACACGGAGCCCACACCCGTCCAGGCCCAGGCCATCCCCCTCGTCCTCGCCGGCCGCGACGTGCTCGCGGCTGCCCAGACCGGCACCGGCAAGACCGCGGCCTTCACGCTGCCGATCCTCGACCGGCTCCGACCTCACGCGAACACGTCGTTCTCGCCGGCCCGTCACCCGGTTCGCGCGCTGATCCTCGTCCCGACCCGCGAGCTCGCGATGCAGGTCGACGAAAGCGTCCGGACGTATGGCCGGACGGTCCCCCTCCGCTCGACCGTCGTCTACGGCGGCATCCCGATGGACCCCCAGATCAAGGCGCTGCGCGC
>JANMPL010000317.1:0-3430 GCA_031369845.1 Chloroflexota bacterium | reverse complement strand
AGATGGGTGTGCGGATCGACGAGGCCCGGCGTCACGGCGCCGCCGCGCGCGTCGAGCCGGGCGAACCGCCCGAGTGGATAGCCCTCGGCCTCCAGGAATCGCTCGATGTCGGCGCGTGGGCCGACGCCGACGATCCGATCGTCCCACGTGGCGATGACCGGCGCGGTCGACACGTCCCCGCCATCGTCGGCCGTGAGCCGCGCCACCTCCGCCTGCATCGAGCCCACGCGCAGGCCGCCCGCCATCGTCACGACCTCGGAGGCACCGACAACGAGGAAGCCAGGGGCCGACGTATCCCCGCGGCCGCCCGGAATGACCCGAAGGCTCACGTCGCGGCCGCCGCGATCACTCCGCCGCGCCGGCCCGTGCGGCGTTCAGCCGTAGCTCGAGCGCCTGCAGCGGCGAGAAGTCGCGCAGTCGGAGGAAACGCGCAGCGGCGGCGAGGCGCTCGTCGATGGTCCCGTCCCGCGGGGCGTCCGCGTGATCGGCGACGTCGAGGAAGGCCGCCAGCGGGGCAAGACCGATCAGCTCGGATTCCGCGAGCTCGATGGCATCTTCCGCCGCTTCCGCCCGGACGGTCTCCCACACCCGCCAGAGCGGCGTCGTCCGGAAGTCGAGCACGTTCATGGAGACCTGGGCGCGCCCGAGCTCCTCGATGTAGAAACCGTTCGCCTGGACCTTCGGCAGGCCGCCGCCGGACTCGCGGATCCGGCGGGCGATCCGGATCGCCAGGTCCTTGTCGGGCGATTCGAGGTTGATGTTGTAGGCGATGAGGAAGGGACGCGCGCCGACGGCCACGGCACCTGCCGACGGATGCATCCGCGCCGGGCCGAAATCCGGCTCGCGGCCACGCTGCGAGATCTCCGACTTGAGACCCTCGTACTGGCCGCGCCTGACGTCGGCGAGCTTCACCCGCTCGCTCCGCCTCGCCGCCTGCGCGTAGAGGTAGACCGGCAGGTCGAACCGTGCGGCAATCCGTTCGGCGAATGCCGTGGCGATCTCGACAGTCTCGTCCATCGACGTGTCGCCGAGGGGCACGAACGGAATGACGTCGACGGCGCCGATCCGCGGGTGCTCGCCGGAATGCTCGTCCATGTCGATCTCGTCGATCGCCGCGCCGACGAGCCGTTCAAGCGCGTTGGACACGGCTCCGGCCGGTCCGGCCAGGGTGAACACCGACCGATTGTGGCTGGAGTCACTCGTCTGGTCGAGGAGGTGGACTTCCGGCACGGCGGAAATCGCGTCCGCGAGGCGTTCCACCGTGTCGAGGCGGCGGCCCTCGGAGACATTGGGGACCGATTCGACCAGGCGGTCGGCTAGCTCGGGCATGGGGTCTATCGTGACATGTCGGTGCGCTCGCGGAGGGGAGCCGGGCCGTCATAGAATCGCGTTGACTAACGAGTGTTAGACGATAAACTAACGCGGTTCCCCGCGACCACCCGACCTGGAGGGTTCCGTGTCCGACGCGAGCCGCAGCCTTCTTCGCCACCCCGACTTCGTGAAGCTCTGGTCCGCGCAGACGATCAGCCAGTTCGGGACGCAGGTGACGTTGCTCGCCCTGCCGATCATCGCGGCGACGACGTTGAACGTCACGCCGTTCGAGTTCGGCCTCCTCGGCACGATCCAGTTCCTGCCATTTATCCTGCTCAGCCTGCCAGCCGGCGTATGGGTCGATCGCCTCCGGCGACGCCCGATCCTCGTCGCCGGCGACCTCGTCAGGGCGGCCGCGCTGATCTCGATCCCGGTCGCCTTTGCCCTGGACGCCCTGACGATCTGGCAGCTCTACGTGGTTGGCTTCGTGAACGGCTGCGCGACCGTGTTCTTCGACGTCGCTTACCAGTCATACCTTCCATCACTCGTCGAACGCGACCAGATCATCGACGGCAACGCCAAGCTTCAGACGAGTCAATCCGCCGCCCAGATAACAGGACCAGGTGTGGCCGGCGTTCTCATCGGGCTCCTGACAGCGCCATTCGCGATCGTCCTCGACGCCCTCAGCTTTGTTGGGTCCGCCCTGTTCATGTTCGCGATCCGTCGCCACGAGACAGCACCGGAGCCACTGTTGAACGACCAGGGCGATCGGCCATCGATGCGATCGGAGATCACAGAGGGACTCCGATACGTCGGAAGGAACCCGTTGCTGCGCAGCATCGCGGCGACGACCGGGCTGTCCAACTTCTTTTCCAACGTCGTCTACTCGATCCTGATCCTCTATCTGGTCCGCGAGCTGGCATTCACGCCGGAGGTGCTCGGGCTCGCATTCTCGCTCGGGTCCGTCGGTTTCCTGGTCGGTGCCCTCACCGCCAACCGCGTCGCCACCCGGCTCGGTGTCGGCCCGACGATCGTAGGATCCGGGCTAGCGTTCGGCCCGGCCGCCCTCCTCATCGCGATCGCGCCACCGAACCTCGCGCTGCCGTTCGTCGCGGCCAGCGTCTTCTTTGGTGGCCTTGGCGGTGCCATCTACAACATCAACCAGGTGAGCCTACGCCAGGCGATCACCCCTGAGCGGATGCAAGGGCGGATGAACGCGACGATGCGATTCATCGTGTGGGGGACAATCCCCATCGGCTCGATCCTGGGCGGATTCCTCGGCGGCGTGATCGGCCTCCACGAGACCATCTGGATCGGTGCGATCGGCGGGATCTTTGTATTCCTGCAGGTCCTCCTGTCGCCGGTTCGCTCCCTCAGGCGAATCCCCGAACCCGGGCCCGAAGACGACGACCAGCCGGGTACCGTCGCCGCCTGAATCGACGAAGCCGGCCCGAAGGACCGGCTTCGCTCTGGACGCGGCCGGGCTGCGTTCAGCCCTTGGGCGACCCCTTCGGCTTGTTCATGACGGAGAACGCGTCCGTGTCACCGGTGTTCGGCGCGGGGCCGAGGTTCACCGTGACGGCGATCGGATCGACTGGAGCGTTCCCGGCGGGAACCGTCTCGACGAGCCAGTACCTGCCGAGCGGGACGGCCGTGATCGAGCATGTCACCCGGCTACCGACGACGGCGGTGATGCAGCTTCCGGCAATCGTCGTGTCCCCTGGGCCGGGGCGGCCACCGACGGGCGCGACGTCGACGTACAGCGTGAACGTCACTCCCACGATCTTCGCTCGGCCCTGGCCGGTCTTGTTGACGACGACTGTGCCCGGGACCGGCGCGTCGGCGATGGTGAATATGTCCGTGTCGCCGACCCCGGCCGATGGACCGAGGCCGACCGTTACCGCGGTCGGGCCGACCGTGGCGTAGCCGTTGGGGGTTGTCGTCTCGACCAGCCAGTACTGGCCGAGCACCACGTTCAGAATTGAGCAGGTGCCGGTACCGTTCGTCGTGCAGCCGCCGGCGGGGGTGATGTCGTTCGCGTCGCGTGAGCCGCCCGTCGGGGCCGCGTCGACGTACAGCGTGAAGCCGGCACCGGCGAGTGCGGCGCCGCCCTGGCCGG
>JANMPL010000306.1:0-16201 GCA_031369845.1 Chloroflexota bacterium | reverse complement strand
CCTCGGGACCACCGGAGACCCCGGGCCCGCGTGACGCGCGCTTGACCCAACCCCGGGTGTACTTGCCCCAGTTCGGGAAGTTCTCCTCGACTTGACTGAAGTCCAGCGCTCCGACGACCTTTCGCGGCCCGGCACAGCCGTCCTGCCAGAGCTTGCCGGTGGCGGCATCGATTTCGACGCCACGATGGATGTTGTCGGCGCCGCGCGGGACCGTCCCCTTGATGAACAGCTCCTTGACCTGTTTCGACGAGAACGGACCAGGCCGCAGGCCGCTGAAGGCGTCCACCGTCGCCACCTCGAGCCCGGCCGGTGGCTTCCATCCGGCAATCGGCGTACCCTTGCTCACATCCCGCATGATCCGCGACCACAGCGGGGCCGACGAGCCGAGCGACAGGGTGTCCTTGTTCGGGTCGTTGTTGCTGTTGCCCATCCAGACGCCGACGGCCAGGGCCGGGGCATTCGGGTCCTTGGGTGGCGCCAGGTAGCCGTAGGCGTGGACGTCGCGGTTCTCGTTCGTCGTTCCCGTCTTGTAGGCGGCGGGGCGGCGCGTACGGCCGTCGTAGATCGCCCACTCGCCCCAGTACGGATTCACCGCGGGAATGGTGTTGCCGGCGAGGATGTCGGTGATGATGTAGGCGGCCTGGGGGCTGATGACGGGAGATCCCGGGGGCGTTCCGACCGTCGGATCGGGGTAGATCGTGACGCCTTCGGAGTCGACGACCTTCAGGATCGTCGTCCGTGGCATGAGCACGCCACTGTTCGCGATCGCCCCGTACGCACCCAGGAGGTCGATCGGGTGGACCTCGAGCGTCCCGATGCTCATCGACGTCACCGGAATGGCAGCGGGCACGTAGTCGATGCCGAAGTCACGTGACCGCTCGAAGAAGTGTTCGAGCCCGTTCATCAGCCCGGCCTTGATCGAGGGGATGTTGAGCGAGAACTGGAGGGCCGATCGGAGGCGGACAGGGCCCCGCTCGAGGTGGTCGGCCTGGCTTGGCGTGAAACGGCCACCAAAGTCGGTCACGACGTCCATGAACATCGTGGCCGCGGTCATCGTCTGGTCGTCGATCCCGATCGCATAGTTGATCGGTTTGATCGCCGAACCGGGCTGACGCCAGCCATCGGACAGGACGTCGAACTGGGGCTGGAACTTCACGTTGCCAGGACTCGTGTAACTGCCTGAGCCGACGTACGCGAGAATCTGGCCGGTCCGGTAATCCATGACCGCAGCCGCGCCGTTGTGGATGTTCTTGCCCTTGAGCTTGAGCAGCCATCCGTAGTCGCCCGACGGGATCTTGAGGTTCTTCAGGTACATCGTCGTGTCCTTGAAGTTCGTCGCCCGCGCCGCGACGTAGACCCACTTCTCGGTCGTCGCCTGCATCGACCAGTCGAGCGTCGTCGTGACCGTGTAGCCGCCGGTGTCGATCTTGTCGCAGGCATCGACCGCGAGCTCCGGGCAGAGGATGCGGCCAAGCTCCTCCCGGACCTGCCAGACGAAGTGCGGTGCTCGCCACTGGACGCCGAGCTGCGGCGCGAGGATGACGGGCTCGGACTTGGCGCGTTCGTACTCGTCGACCGTGTGGCGCGACCCACTCAACGGGCTCTCCGTCTTCATCCGATCGAGGATGTAGTTCCGTCTGATCACGACGGCCGAATCCGGAGGGACGACGAGCTGCAATTTCGGACAATCGACGCCCTCGGCGACCTTCTCGGCGCAGACCTGCTCGGCGTGCGTCGTGAGAGCGAACGCGGTCGGTGACTGGGGGATCGCGGCGAGGACCGCGGCCTGGGCAAGGGTCAGGTCCTTGAGGGCCTTGCCGAAGTAGGTCTTTGCGGCGGCCTTCACTCCGTACGACTGGTTGCCGTAGAAGTTCTGGTTCATGTAGGCCGTGATGATCTGTTCCTTGCCGGTCTTGCCAGGGAATTCCTGCGTCAACCGGAGCGCCTGGATGATTTCCCGGATCTTCCGCTCCTCGCGGCTCCCGGCAAAGGCGCTGGACGGCAGGAGGCGCGCCCGGACGAGCTGCTGGGTGATCGTGGAGCCGCCGCGGGGCCGGCCGTTGACCGTGTCGACCGTGGCCGACAGGAAGCCCGCGAGATCGAACCCGGGGTTGTCCCAGAAGTCCTTGTCCTCGATCGCGGTGGTCGCATCGAGGATTTCGCCGGTGAGCTCGGCGAACGTCACGACCTCGCGCTTGCGCTCGCCCAGGCGGGCCAGCTCGAACTCGCCGGATCGGTCGGTGACTCTCGTCTGCTGATCGAAGTCGAGCTCCGTCAGGAGCTCCTTCGGGTCAGGAAGACCGTCGCTGTAGTAGCTGTAGGCAGCCGTCACCCCGAGAAAGGCTGCCACGCCCGCGCCGAGAAAGGTCGCGAACAGAACGATCGGGATGGCGATCAGGGTCCGCTTGACGGCAGCGGACCCGCGGGGCCGCCTGCGGGAGCCGGCACGTCGATGGCGCTGGCGCCGCGCGAGGCTGGTGTGCATATCTGGCCGCACGATAGCATAGGGGTCGTGGTGACCCCCCTTGATTTCGGCCGTCCGACGGCTCAGCTCCGCGGCGTGTGACGGCCCCCGAGGGCCTCGCCGGCCTGCTCCCCGAGCTCGAATGGCGCGGCATGCTCCACGCGACCACGCCTAGCCTCCCGGCCCGCCTCGCGACCGGCCGGCCCATCTCGGGGTATAACGGCTTCGATCCCTCCGGTCCGTCGCTGCATATCGGCAGCCTCGTCCCGATCTTCGGCCTGCTCCACTTCCAACGCTATGGCGGCACGCCGATCGCGCTCGTCGGTGGCGGGACGGGGATGATCGGGGACCCGTCTGGTACGTCAGCGGAGCGGAATCTGCTCGACCGGGAGACCCTCGACACGAACGTCGCGAGCATCCGTGGGCAGCTCGAGCGGTTCCTCGACTTCACGCCCGGCGCCGGCGGAGCGCTCCTCGTCAACAACCTCGATTGGCTCGGCAAGACGAACCTGATCGACTTCCTGCGGGACGTCGGCAAGCACTTCACGGTGCCGTACATGCTGGCCAAGGACTCGGTCCAGGTCCGCCTCGATCGCGGCCTCTCCTTCACCGAGTTCAGCTACATGCTCCTCCAGGCCGCCGACTTCGAGCATCTCAACCGGACGATGGGCGTCGAGCTGCAGATGGGCGGCGCCGATCAATGGGGCAACATCACGGCCGGCCTTGAGCTGATCCGCCGCACGGCGGGCGGCGCGGAGGGCGACGAGCCCGCCCACGGGATCGCCTATCCACTGCTGCTGTCGCCAAGCGGTGCGAAATTCGGCAAGAGCGAGGGCGGCGAGTCGGTCTGGCTCGATCCGGAGCGGACCTCGCCGTACGCGTTCTTTCAGTACTGGCTGAACAGCGACGACCGGGACGTAGGGACGTACCTGCGCTGGTTCACCCTCAAATCCCGCGAGGAGATCGAGACGCTGGAGGCCGAGGCACAGGCGGCTCCGGAGCGCCGGGTTGCCCAGCGAGCCTTGGCCGACGATATCGCGACGCGCGTCCACGGCCCGGACGAGGCGGCGCGAGCCGTTTCCGCCTCTGAGGCCGCGTTCTCGGGGCAGCCGCTCGTCGATCCCGATGTCCTGAGGACGCTCCACGACGCCGCCGACGGCTTCGACTTCACCACGGAGCAGCGGAGCGCGGGGATCGCCCGATTCCTCGTCGATGCCGGCGTCTTCGGCTCGCTCGGGGAGGCGCGGCGGCTGATCACGGGCGGCGGGCTGACCGTGGCCGACGTTCGGGTTGCCTTGCCCGATGACCCGGTCCCGGAGCCAATCGCCGGGGAGTGGCTGCCGGTCCGGATCGGTAAACGGAAGCTCCGGGTCGGTCGCCTCGTCCGTCAGGCGTGACGGGCTCGAAGGACGGCGATGACCTGCGACGGGTCGACGCCACGCTCGGCGAGGACGACGAGCGCGTGGTAGATGAGATCGGCCGTCTCGCTTGCCACGGCCGCTCGCGTTGACTCGCGATCGTGCCCGCCGGCCTCGGCGGCCGCGTCGTCCTTCGCGGCGATGAGGACCTCGCTCGCCTCCTCGGTCACCTTCCGGGCGACGGCGTCGACGCCGCCGTTGACCAAGGAGGCCGTGTAGGAGCCTTCCGGGCGCACGGCTGCGCGCCACGCGATCGTGGCCCAGAGCTCCTCGAGCCAACCCAGGTCCTCGCCATCGGGCTCGGAGGGCTGGTACTGGGCTCCACGCACCTGGGAGAAGCAGCTGATCGTTCCAAGGTGGCATGCCGGGCCGTGTGGCTCGACTGACACGAGCACGGCGTCCTGGTCGCAATCGGTTGCGAGGCCGCGGAGATGGAGCACGTTGCCGCTGGTTTCGCCCTTGCGCCACAGCCGACCGCGGGACCGCGAGTGGAAATGAACGTCGCCGGTTGCGAGTGTCGCGGTCAGTGCCTCGGCGTCCATCCAGGCGACCATCAGGACGCGGCCATCGGCGGCATCCTGGACGACAGCCGGGACGAGCCCGTCGGGTCCGTATCGCACGTCGGGTGACTCGACGGCGACGGGCGTTGTGGTCATCCCGTTATCGCCGTCACGCGGCCTGCTCGGCCAGCCGAACGGGCAGGCCGGCCGCGGCCATCGCGGCCTTGACGTCGCCGATCGAGTGGATCCGGCGGTGGAAGATCGAGGCGGCAAGGACGGCGTCAGCCCCGCCCTCGGTGATCGCCACGACGAAGTCGGCCGGTCTGGCGGCGCCCCCGGATGCGATAACGGGAACGGTGACGGCGGAACAGATCGCCCTCAGCAGGTCGGTGTCGAAGCCGGATTGCGTTCCATCCCGGTCGATCGAGGTGACGAGGAGCTCGCCGGCACCGAGTTCGGCGGCGCGCCGAGCCCATCCGACGGCATCCAGTCCGGTCGGCTCCCGGCCGCCGGACACCAGCACTTCCCAGCCGCCGCGCTCGCTCGACCGGGCGTCGATTGCGATGACCACTGCCTGCCTGCCGAAGGTCGCCGCACATCGCGAGATCAGCGCCGGGTCGGCGACGGCTGCCGTGTTCAACGAGACCTTGTCGGCGCCCGCGCGGAGGACGGCGCGCATCTCGTCGACGCTACGAACGCCTCCGCCGACCGTCAGGGGGATGAACGCCTGGCGAGCCGTGCGCTCGACGATCTCGAGGAGCGTGGCGCGGCCCTCCGGCGCGGCCGAGATGTCCAGGAAGACGAGCTCATCGGCGCCCTCGGCGGCGTAGCGAGCGGCCAGTTCGGGCGGATCTCCCTCATCGACGAGGTCGACGAAGCGGGTGCCTTTGACGACCCGGCCGCCGGCGACGTCGAGGCACGGGATCACGCGGCGACAGAGCATCAGGCCAGGACCTCGGTCGGGTCTGCCGTTCCCTCGCGAAGGGCCGTTCGGCTCGCGGCGACGATGGCCACGAAGTTCGCCAGCAGGCGCAGTCCGTCCGTCCCGCTCCGCTCGGGATGGAACTGGACGCCGAGGAGCCCACCGGCTGCAACGGCGGAGACGAACGAGCGGCCGTGGGTCGTCTCGGCGACGACGACCTCGCGAGCCTCGTCCGCGACGGCGCCGGCGTACGAGTGGACGAAATAGAAGTCGGCCCCGTCCGCGATCCCGTCGAAGAGCGCGTGGCTCCGACGACGCTCCACCTGGTTCCAGCCGATGTGCGGCAGGGTCGGGGCGTCCGCGAGGCGGACCGTTCGCCCGGGCAGCACGCCCAGCGTCACCGCGCCGTCCTCGTCGCTTCGTTCGAACAGGAGCTGGAGCCCGAGGCAGATCCCGAGAAACGGTCGATCGGCGGCGATCCAGCGGCGGATCGGGTCGACGTGGCGCTGCTGCGTCAGGCGCTCCATCGCCGGCGCCGCGGCGCCAACGCCGGGGACGACGAGCGCATCGGCATCGGCCAGGGCGGGGGGGTCGCTGGCCACGACTACGCGCGCTCCGACCGCAGTAAGGGCCTGCTCGATGCTGACGAGATTCCCCGCACCGTAGTCGACAACGGCGATGAGCGGCGTTCGAGTCACCCGAGCGAACCTTTCGTTGACGCCACGCCGCTCCGCCGGGCATCCGGCTCACAGGCGGCTCTGAGCGCCCGGCCGAGCGCCTTGAACGCGGCCTCGGCGAGGTGATGGTCGTTGCGCCCGGTGCCCCGCAGGTGGAGAGTCACGCCCGAGGTCCGGGCAAACGCCTCGAGCGCATGCTCGACGAGCTGGAGCGGCAGGGCCCCAACCCGTTCCCCGACGAATGGCAGCTCGATGACCGCATACGGCCGGCCTCCGACGTCGACGGCAGCGGTCGCGAGCGACTCGTCCATCGGGATCGTGGCCTCCCCGAAGCGGCTGATCCCGGCTCGATCGCCGAGCGCCTCGGCGAACGCCGCACCAAGCACGAGAGCAACGTCCTCGACCGTGTGGTGCTCGTCGACCTGGAGGTCGCCCGTGGCCCGGATCTCGACGTCGAACAGCCCGTGATGGGCGAGCGAGCCGAGCAGATGGTCGAAGAAGCCGACGCTGGTCTCGATCGCTGTCGTGCCTGTCCCATCGAGGTCGAGGGCAACGGTCACATCAGTCTCGCGTGTCGTTCGCGACACCGTCACCCGGCGGGCGGTTCGTTCCGAGACGGTCATGGATCCGAGGGCGGTGCTCACGTGTCGATCCGGGGGGATTTCGAGGCGGTCTCTCTGGCGGCGAGGGCCGCGGCGATGAGCCGGTCATTCTCCGGGGCATCGCGGACGGTCAGACGCAGCGCGTCGGCGAGCGGATGCCCGGCGCCGAACGTCCGTGGCACGATCCCGCGTTGGAGCAGCGCCTCGGCGGTCGCCGCCGCAAGCTCCGGGCTGGCGAACCGGGCCAGGAGGAAGTTCGTCACGGACGGTCCGACCTGCCAGCCGGCATCTCGGAGTCCATCGGCGAGGCGGTCGCGCTCACGCGCGACCCGCGCAACATTGGCGCGCATCCCTGTCGGGTCGAGAAGCGCCTCCGCCACCAGCGTGACGCTGACCGTCGAGACCGAGCCGGGCGGCCGATAGGGCGCGATCCGCGCGATCGTGGCCGGAGCCGCGACAGCGAAGCCGACCCGGAGACCCGCGAGGGCGTACGCCTTGCTCGCCGTCCGGACAATGACGAGGTTGGGATACCGCAGGCAGAGCGGCAGAAGGGTGGTCTCGACGAACTCCGCGTACGCCTCGTCGAGGACGACGATCGCCGGTGGACGGCCGTCGGTGGCCGAGTCGGCGGCGAGGCCGCCGAGGAGCTCTTCGATCGCGCCTTCGGGCTCCGATAGGGCGGTGGGGTTGTTCGGGCTGCACAGCCAGACGAGGTCGGCCGAGCGGGCGGCGGCGCGGACCGCGGCCACGTCGATCGCCCAGCCCTGGCTGGCGGGTCGCCGCGGGACGCCGATCACCGTTGCGCCACGCTGCTCGGTCACGACCCGGTACATCGCGTAGCTCGGGACCGGGATGACGGCGGTGCCGCCGGCAGGAAGGAACGCCTTGCCGGCGAGATCCAGAATCTCGTCCGCCCCAGCGCCGACGAGGAGTTCGTCCGGGCTGACGCCATAGGCCGAAGCGGCGGCAGCCACGAGGCGCCGATAGTCGGACGGTGGGTACTCGCTGAGCGGCGACTCGAACTTGCCTGCCGCGAGGAGGCCGGCGACGAGGTCCGGGGGCGCCGGCGAGGTGTTCAGGTCGAATCGGACGATCGACTCGACTGGCAGGCCGAACCGGGCCGCAACTTCCTCGTCTGTCGCTTCCCAGCTGTACGAGGCAGGCTGCGTCGGTGATGAGAAGGTGACGGGCGTCGGGCTCATCCGCGGCCGCCTAGCCGCGCGTCGACGGCGTTTCGATGTGCGGTGAGCCCCTCGGCCGTGGCCAGGACACGGATCGTGTCCGCGATGCCCTGGAGACCCTCTCGGTCGATCCGCTGGACCTGGCTGAATCGGCCGAATGCCTCGACCGCCAGCGGGCCGCTGGACCGTGCCAGCCCGCCGGTCGGCAGGACGTGATTCGCCCCTGTCGCGTAGTCGCCCGCGGATTCTGGCGCCCACGGCCCCACGAAGATCGAGCCGGCGCTCGTCAGCCGATCGACGGCGTCCTCAGGGTCGGCGACGGCGACCGACAGGTGCTCGGGCGCGTAGGCGTTGGCAAAGGCGATGGCACCCGCGAGGTCGGGGGCGAGGACGATCCAGCCGTGGTCGCGCAGGGCGGCCTCGAGAATGGATCGGCGCTCGAGCTTCGGCAGGAGTGCCGCGACCTCGGCCGCTACGGCGGCGGCGATGCGGGCATCGGGCGTGACGAGGATGGCCGGCGAATCCGGGCCGTGCTCGGCCTGGGTCACGAGGTCGGCGGCGACGAGGACTGGATCGGCGGAGGCGTCGGCGATGACCATCCCTTCCGATGGTCCGGCAGGCATGTCGATGCCCACCACCGCGCTGACCTCGATTTTGGCGGCGGTCACCCAGGCGTTGCCGGGACCGACGATCAGATCGACCGGCTCGAACCCGACATCCGGCAGCCCGTAGGCGAGGGCGCCGATGGCCTGGGCTCCGCCCGCCACGAGGAGCGACCCGACGCCGAGGATCCCGGCGGCGCCGAGCAGGGTGTCGTCGAGCCCGCCATCCCGATCGGCCGGAGTGGCCAGCACGATATCGCGGACCCCGGCGACGAGGGCCGGGACGACGGTCATGACGAGGGTCGACGGGTAGGGCGCAGATCCGCCCGGGACGTAGGCCCCGATGCGGGCGAGGGGCGTCCATCGACGCTCGATTTCGATGCCCTGCGCGATCGTCGTGCGGGTTGTCGAGGGGAGCTGGGTCTCGGCGAAGCGGCGGACGTTGCCGATCGCCTGCTCGAGGGCGTCGCGGGTCGGGGTCGGAAGGCGGTTCGCCGCGGCGGCGAGCTCCGCTTGTTCGATGAACAGTCCTTCGTTGCCGCGTCCGCCACCGAACCGTGCCGCGGCCTCTTCGACCGCGGGCGACCCGCGCAGGCGAACGTTTGCGAGGATCTCGTGGACCTGGTCGCGAACGCTCGGATCGGGGACTGCGCCGCGCCGGACAAGCCGCCGGATGGTCTCAACCGTCGTCGCATCGGTCGAAACAAGGTCAAGCCGTCGGAAGCGGAAGGTCGCGGTCGTCTGCGGCGTCGGTGTTGCGGTCACGGGACGATCTTCTCGATCGGCAGAACCAGGATCCCCGAGGCGCCAGCGGACTTGAGACGGGGGAGCAGGCCCCACACCTCGTCCGCGCCGACGACGGAGTGGATCGCGATCATCCCCTCGTGGGCGAGCGGAATGACCGACGGCGACTCGAGTCCCGGCAGGAGTGCTTCGAGTTCGGCCAGCTTCGCGGCCGGGGCGTTCATCATCAAGTACTTGCGCGCCCGCGCCGCGATCACGGCGCTGAGCATCGTGTCGATCGCCGCGATGTCGTCGGCCCGTTGCCGGTGGGCCGTCGGGTTGGCAACGAGCACCGCCTCAGAGGCGAGGACGTCGCCGACCTGGCGCAGGCCGTTCATGACGAGCGTGGAACCGGTCGACACAAGGTCGACGATGGCTTCGGCCAAACCGAGTCGGGGCGCGACCTCAACCGCGCCTGAGATCGGAATCACGTCGATCGGGATCCTGCGCTCCTCGAAGAACCGGCGAGCCGCGTTCGGGTGGGCGGTCGCGACGCGCAGGCCGGCGAGGTCGTCGACGGTTCGATACGGCGTGTCGCTCGGGACGGCCGCCGCGAGACGGCAATGGCCGTAGCCGAGTGAGCGGATCCGCGGCAACTCGGCGCCCGTCTCAACGAGCAGATCGACTCCCGTAACCCCAAGGTCGGCTACGCCGTCACCGACGAACTCGATGACGTCGTTGGTCCGGACGAACAGGATGTCGAGCTCAAAGTTCTCGACCCGAGACACGAGGCTGCGCTCGTGCTCATCGAATACGAGTCCCGCGTCGTGGAGGAGGTGGAGGGTCGGGTCGACGAGCCGGCCCTTGTTCGGGATTGCGAGGCGAAGCCGTTCGCTCATCGTCGGCTCACGTTTCGGCCGCGGTCGGGGTAGGGGAGGCCGGCCTTGCCGGCGGTCCGGAGGCGCTCGAGCGCCTCGCGGTAGCCACCTTCGCCGTGGTTCAGCCAGGAGGCGATGCGTGTGATCGTCGCCGTGCTGGCGCCGGTCTCGCGTGAGATCTGGGCGTAGTGCATGCCCGAGTCGAGCAGGCGGACGACCGCCCATCGCTGGGCCATGTCACGAATCTCGTTGAGCGTGCAGAGGTCCCGGACGAACCGTTCGGCCTCTTCGCGGGTCTCGAGTCGGAGGATCGCGTCGAAGAGGGCCTCGGAGTCGGCGGTTCTCCAGTCGTCGGCCATGGGTACCTCGCTCGCCCTCGCGTGTGGTAGCGTTGTAATGTGCTAATACGCTAACACGGTGGCGAGGCGCTTGACAAGCACGTTCGACGTATTGGCGGCGATCGACCTGCGAGGAGGTCGCGTCGTCCGGCTGGAGCAAGGCGATTACGAGCGCGAGACGGCCTTCGCCGATGATCCGGTGCTCGTCGCGCGAGGATTCGTCGAGCAGGGGAGTCGCTGGCTCCACGTCGTCGATCTCGACGGTGCACGCGCCGGCAACCCCGCTCAAGGAGACGTCATTGCGGCGATCGCGGCGGATGTCGGCGACCGGGCCAGCGTGGAGGCAAGCGGTGGCCTCCGCACCGCCGAGGCCGTAGCCGAAACACTCGCCCTCGGCGTGTCCCGAGTCGCGCTCGGGACCGCGGCCATCACGGCGGCCATCGTGGATCCCGTGATGCTCGAGACGGTCCTCGCAACTCACGGACCTGCGCGGGTCGCGGTCGCGGTCGACGTTCGCGACGGTCTCGCTCTAGGCCACGGCTGGCAGCCAGGGTCGCCTGGCATCCCGCCGGCAGAGTTGATCCAGCGCCTCGCCGAAATGGGCGTCACCACCTTCGAAGTCACAGCGGTCGACCGCGACGGCCTCCTGGGCGGTCCAGACCTGCCCATGTTGGAACGGCTGGTCGGGCTCGGGCGCGGAGCGATCGTCGCCTCGGGTGGGATCCGCAGCGCCGCGGACGTGATCGCGGTGCGAGAGCTCGGTTGCGCCGGCGCGATCATCGGCCGGGCGCTCTACGACGGTTCGCTCACCCTCGAGGCCGCGCTAACCGCATAGCCGGAGGCCGCTCAGTGCCCGCCGGCGGTCTCGAGCTCCTTCTTGTGGGACTCGATCACCTTCTCGGCGACGTGCTGGGGCGCTTCCTCGTAATGGTCGAGTTCCGCCGTAAACGTGCCGCGGCCATGCGTCAGTGACCGCAGCTCGGTCGCGTACGTGAACAGCTCCGCCTGCGGCACCTGGGCCTGGACGACCTGCATCCCGTCGCCGAGTGTGTCCATCCCCAGGACGCGACCGCGCCTCGTGTTGAGGTCGCGGTTGACGTCGCCCATGTACGCCTCCGGGACCTTCACCTCGATCGCCATGATCGGTTCGAGGAGGCCGGGACGGCAGTCCATCACGCCCTTCTTGAGGGCCATCGATGCCGCGATCTTGAAGGACAGCTCATTCGAGTCGACCGTGTGGAACGAGCCGTCGTAGAGCGTCGCCTTGAAGTCCGACAGCGGATAGCCGGCCAGGATCCCCTCCGAGGCAGCCTCGCGGATTCCCTTCTCGATGCCGGGGAAGAAGCCCTTCGGGACCGAACCGCCGACGACCTTGGCCGCGAACTCGACGCCGCCGCCCGGGTTCGGCTCGATTTCCAGCCAGACATGGCCGAACATCCCGTGCCCGCCGGTCTGCTTCTTGTACTTGCCCTCGACTTTGGTCGTGCCCCGGATCGTCTCGCGGTAGGGCACCTTCGGCGTCTTCGTCATGATCGCCGCGCCGAACTTCCGCTTCAGCCGCTCGCCGATGACCGCGATATGGGCCTCGCCGGTAGCAACGAGCAGCTGCTCGCCGGTCGGCGAACGCTCGACCCGCGCCGACGGCTCCTCCTCGAGCATCCGCTGGAGGGCCGCGCCCATCTTGTCGAGGTCGGCCTTCGTCTGGGGCTCGATCGCCACCGAGAGCGTCGGCTCGGGGAAATCGAGCGGCGGCAGGATGATCGGTTGGTCCTTGGTCGAGAGCGTGTCGCCGGTCTCGGTCGTCGCGAGCTTGGCGACCGCGCCGATCTCGCCCGCGAGCAGTTCGCCGATCGGTTCCTGGTCCTTGCCGTGCAGGAGCAGCAGCTGGCCCATCCTCTCGTCCTCGTCGCGGTTCGCGTTCCAGGCGTGACCCTGGCCGTGAAGCGTCCCGGACACGACCCGGAGATAAGTCAGCCGCCCGACGAATGGGTCGGCGGCGGTCTTGAAGACGCGGGCGACCAGCGGGCCATTCGGATCGGGGGTGATCGTCACCTCGTCGCCCGTCTTCGCGTTTTTCGCGGGCACCGGCTGCTCTTCCGCCGCCGTCGGCATGTAGCGGATGAAGGCGTCGAGCAGGGCCGCCATCCCGATGCCCTTCGCCGCGCTGCCGACGAGAACCGGCGCGAGGATTGAGTCGCGGACGCCGCGGTGGAGACAGGCGTCGAGCTCGGCGTCGCTGATCTCCTCGCCCTCGAGGTACTTCGTCAGGACATCGTCATCGGCTTCCGCGGCCGCCTCCAGGAGCTGATCGCGGCGGAGGGCGATCTCGTCGGTCATGCCTACCGGGATCGGGATCTCGACCTCGGTCTTGCCGTCGAACTGCCACGCCTTCCGATGGACGAGGTCGACATAGCCCTCGAACGACTCACCGGCGCCGATCGCGAGGTGGAGCGGCGCGATCTTGTTGCCGAATGCCGTCCGGAGCGCGTCGAGCGCAGCCGTCGGGTTGGCGTTCTCCCGATCGGACTTGTTGATGAAGAAGCAGGCAGCCCGACCAGTCGATCGGCCGATCGCGACGGCGTTCTCGAGGCCGGCCTCGACGCCGGCCGAGGCGTCCATGACAAAGAGAGCACCGTCGGCCGCCGCGAATCCCTCGACGACCTCCGACACGAAGTCCGGGTAGCCGGGCGTGTCGACGAGGGTAATGCGCGTGGCGTCGTGCTCGAACGTGGCGACCGCGAGGCTGAGCGACTCGCGGCGCTTCTGCTCCTCCGGCTCGTAGTCGAGATGCGCCGTTCCGTCGTCGACCCGACCGAGTCGCTGGATCGCGCCGGCCTGGAACAGGAGATGCTCGGCGAGCGTGGTCTTGCCCCCGCCGGAATGTCCGGCCAGGACGACGCTTCGAAGATGAGCGGGGTCGACGTTCTTCATCGTCATCGACGGTCGTACCTCACGATTGCGCGGCTGCCGGGACGATCGGCGGTTGGGGCTCTCGCTGGGCGCTGACTGGGGCTCTGGGTGCGGTCAGGCGGGGCTGGGCCGGCCGCGGTCTGGCCATGATAGTCGGCTATACTCCGGCCCGCGATGTCAGGTCATAGCAAGTGGTCCACGATCAAGCGCCAGAAGGGCGTTACGGACGCGAAGCGCGGGGCGCTGTTCACCAAGGTCGCCCGCGAGATCAGCGTCGCCGCCCGGCAGGGCGGCGGTGACCCTGACGCGAACTATCGACTCCGGCTCGCCGTCGAGAAGGCCCGCTCAGTCAACATGCCGTCCGACAACATCAAGCGGACGATCGAAAAGGCGACCGGCGGCGGCGACGCGGAGCAGTTCGAGGAGATCGTCTACGAGGGCTACGGCCCGGGCGGCGTCGCGCTCCTTGTCGAGGCTGCCACGGACAATCGGAACCGGACCGCGGCCGAAGTCCGATCCATCTTCACGAAGACCGGCGGCCAGCTCGCGGGTTCCGGCGCGGTTGCCTGGCAGTTCGAGCCCCGGGGATTGATCTCCGTCGCCCGGGACGGCGTCGATCCCGACGAGGTCGCCCTGGCCGCCATTGACGCGGGCGCCGACGACGTCGACACCGATGATCCCGACACGATCGAGATCTACACGCCGCCGACCGACCTGGAGCGGGTCCGACTGGCCCTGGACGCGGCCGGCATCCCGGTCGACTCGGCCGAGAACACGATGGTCGCCAAGCAGACTGTCGAGCTCGACTCGACGAAGGCGCGCCAGGCCCTCCGCCTCGTCGAGCTGCTCGAGGACCTCGAGGATGTCCAGCGGGTCACCGCCAACTTCGACATCCCCGAGGACGTGTTCGCCGAGGTCGCCGGGTGATCATTCTCGGGATCGACCCCGGGACGGCGGCACTGGGCTACGGCATCGTCGAACGGAACGGCGGACGGCTTCGAGCGATCGATTACGGCTGTCTCGAGACGAGCCCGGATCTGGCGATGCCTGACCGCCTGCTGGCGATCCATACCCTCGTCGACGAATTGATCTCGCTCCACCAGCCGGCGGTCGTCGCCGTCGAGCGGCTGTTCTTCAGCAAGAACGCCCAGACCGCGATGGCCGTCGGGCAGGCGCGCGGCGTGGTGCTCCTGGCAGCCGCCCAGCACGACCGACCCGTCCAGGAGGCGACGCCCAACGAGGTCAAGAGCGCGATCGCCGGCTACGGCGCGGCCGACAAGGAGCAGGTCCAACGAATGGTCCAGCTCGTCCTTGGGATGAGCCAGCTGCCGCGACCGGACGATGCGGCCGACGCGCTCGCGATCGCGGTCTGCATCGCCAACAGGGTCGGGCAGGTCGGCCGGGCAACCGCAGGCGTCCTGGACCGAGGCGCCAACGCGCCGATCGAGCGCGGCGGATCCGCCTACGACCGGGCCGTCCGCGAAGCGCTCGCCCGCGAGAAGCGCGCCGAGCGGCCGGCATCCTGATCTCCGCGTTGCCCCACCGCCCGTGATCGCCTCCGTCGAAGGCCGGGTCGGTGCCGTGGCGTTCGACTCGCTCGTCATCGAGGTCGGTGGGATCGGCTATCGCGTGTTTGCCTCGCCGGCGATCCTCTCGACGGCGGCGCCCGGCTCGACGCTCAAGCTCCACACGTACCACCTCGTTCGCGAGGATCAGCAAGCGCTCTACGGCTTCCGATCCGCCGACGAGCTGGGGTTCTTCACGCTGCTCCTCACCGTGACCGGCGTTGGCCCGAAGGTCGCCCTTGCGATCGTCGGGTCGCGCCCGACCGCCGACCTCCAGCTCGCGATCCTGGCCCAGGACCAGGCCGTCCTCGTGTCGATCCCTGGAATCGGCAAGAAGCTCGCGGAGCGGATCATCTTCGAGCTCAAGGAGAAGGTCTCGGCGGCGGGGATCGCGGCGAGCGTCGGGGCGGCTGCAGGCATCGGAGCCGCGGAGAGCGAAGTCGTCGCGGCGCTCCAGGCCCTGGGTTACTCCCTAGCCGAAGCGCGCGAGGCATCTCGCATCGCCCTGGCCGACACGACGATCGGCGGCACCCTCGAAGACCGAGTCAAGGCGGCCCTCCGGAGCCTGTTGCGGGACTGAGGCCGAGAGTCAGCCCACCGCGATTCGGCGCTGCTTGATGCGGCCAGCGTCGGCGGCGAAGGGGCCGCTGCCCATCGGGTAGGTCGTCACGATCGGCAGCATCGCGCCGGGGAACTCGCCGAGCGATGAGCGGTAGTCGATGTTCAGCGCCTCGAGACCGTCGCGTAGCCGCTCGGCGGCGGCCACCCGCCAGGCGTCGTCGATCCCTTCGAGGTCGGACATCTCGAGCGCGACCGACGGCCGGGGCGTACCGTCGGCGTCGTCGATGACCGACAGCATGAACGAGTGCATCCGCCGGCCGACCTCCGGGTCGCGGTAGAGGACGGTCTCGATGTCCTCGGGGTAGATGTTCGAGCCCATGACGCTGATCGTCGCGTCTCGCCGACCGTGGATCCAGAGGAACGGTAGCGGAATCGGACGAGCCCAAGGCAATGGGCCGCGCGGACCGTGGACCTCCGTCGCCTCGTTCAGCCGGTCCAGATCGAACCCAAAGCCGGCGAGCGTCTTCCGAACGGAGCCGAAGTCGACGATCCCGCCCGAATCGTGGACGTTGTAGCGGATCCGGGGCGACAGCAAGTCGAGCCGCGACACGGTGCAGATCACCTCGCCCAGGTCGTTGACCTCCATGTAGTGGATAAGCGGGTTGTACTGGAACACCATCGGCAGTCGCGAGTCCGTCCCGAACAGCGCGAGCCCGATGTCGGGCCGGGCGCGGGCAAGGCGTCGGACGGCGATCGAGACCGGCGATTCGCCGGCCATCCCGATCTCGATGTCGGTCGCGCCGTAGCCCGAGTAGACAGACTCGAAGCGCATGAGCAGCACGTCGCGGAGCTCCTCGGTC